>CAYGTG010000489.1:5193-6385 GCA_964352485.1 uncultured Nannocystaceae bacterium
ATCGAGCTCGGACTCGAGGAGGACCGCTACCTCGTCGGGTACGACGTGCTTCCCGACAACGAGGCGCTCGTACACCACGTGCTCGGCTTCCGGGTGAACCCCACGTTCCTCAACAACGCCGACGCAATCGGCGTGCTCGAAGGCCTCGACGACAAGCCCGGCTGGCCCTGCTACGGCGCCGCGGGTAACGGCATCCTTCCGCAGGGTGTGCCGGTTACCTGGGCCCCGGGCCAAGGCGCGCTCAACTACCCCGAGGGCGTGGGCGTTCGCTTCACCCCCGGTGACCTGATGGTCGTGCAGATGCACTACAACCTGCTCGACGAGGGCGGAGGGGTCGACGCCTCGAAGGTCCGCCTGAAGTGGGCCGACGACGTCGAGAAAGAAGGCTTCCAGGTCCTGTGGGACCCATTCCTGTTCCAGTCCTTTGGCGGTGGCGGCGAGACGCTCGAGCCGGGCATGGACAGCGTGAAGTACAACTGGAACGCGACCTTCCGGGACATGTTCGCGTTCGACGGCTACGACTTCGAGTCGATCGACGTCATGGGCGTGATCCCCCACATGCATGATCACGGCCGCAAGATGGCCGTGGAAATCGAGCGCCCCGAAGGGATGGAGTGTGCCGCCGACGTCGACCGCTACGACTACAACTGGCAGCGCACCTACTTCTACGACCAGCCCGTGACGGTCCGGGACACCGACAGCCTGCACGTAGAGTGCGACTTCGACACCAGTGACGAGACCGAGCCGCTCCAGGCCGGCTTCGGGACCCAAGACGAGATGTGTTTGGTCGGGTTCTTCTTCACGCAGAGCGAGTAGCGATCGTGAAGCGTTTCGGCCTTGCGGTGACCCTGGTCTGCGGCTGCGCGAGTCCGGAGCCCACGGCTGAGCCTCCATCCGCGAAACCGGCGGCGAAGCCAGCGACCACGATGCCGAAACCGACCCTGGACGAAGCACCTCCGGCTGAGCCCTCGGACATCGAAGCGGAGGCGCTGGCGTGCGACGGACCCGCGTTGATGAAGCGCGGCCCGAGTGCGCTTCGGGACCTCGAACTGGACGGCTCGCCCCCAAGCGCGTCGTTGCTGGCGGCGTGGGAGCGCGGCCGAGCCTTCGATGACGACGGACGCATCCTGTCCGAGAGCGTCGACGACATGAAGCCGCGGTTTGCTGCGGCCCTTGGGATGGCTCCCCATCT
>CAYGTG010000490.1:0-4171 GCA_964352485.1 uncultured Nannocystaceae bacterium
CACCGACGCCACGAAACTCGATGCTGACAGCACCGCTGTCAAGACCGCCTCCAGCGTCCTCGGCCGACCGCTCACCTAACGGCAGCCTGACTCGCACAAACACGAGTCGAGATCAGCGGTACGCGGCAACAGACCAGACACCGGGGCCCTCTCAGGACCACGACGCCGCACACCGGCCGCTGCGTGGGGCGTAAGCGGTTACTTCCGAGAAGGGAAGATTATCGGAAGTTGGGAGCCCAAGGCTGGCCAGTGAGAAGGGAAGGTTATCGATAGTCAGAACTCTGACGAGCATCCAAGGGTCAGGGTTCGACAAGGGACCCACCATCGAGTGCGTGAGCAACCAGTTCAGGGCCATTGAAAGTGTCGAATCGGAAAACACTGGCGTACTGCCGCTCTGGGCAACGATTCGCCCGAGCATGTCGGTGACGTGGTCTGCGTCATCGGCTCGGCGGTAACGAACGTGTCACCAGCGGCAAACCAGCTGCCTCGCCCTGTTCTCAGCGTCACATGTCGTACGTATGGTCAGGGGAGTGAACCCCGGGCTCGACTGGACACGCTTCGAAGATCTCCGTTGGCCCAACGGTTGGCGTTGCCGAGCATGTGGCGAAACCCAGCGTGGCGGGGAGTGACCGAACTGGCACGAGACGCTGAACGTCACCGGTGTCGACGGCTCACCTAGTGACTCACATCCGTTTCTCACATACGATGAGCAGGTGCCAACCCCTCGAGAACGCCTCTATGCAATGACAGCACAAGAGCGCGCTGCGTGGATTGACGAGCACCACACCACCGATGTTGATGCGTTGACCCCAGCGTGGCGTGCGCAGCTCGAAGCAGGAGCCGCAGAGGTTTCCCGAGAGCTCAACGCTCGACCTCAAGCCTGATAATTCGCACGATCCCGTCTCCGCCTTCGGAGCAGTAGAGCCCGATCGGCCGTTCGAAGATCAGCGATCCTGTTTGCAGATACAGACGCACGGACGAGTCGGCGAGGAACGCCGGGCGGGTGTCGCCGTAGTAGTCGTGCCGTAACCGGTTCTGGATCTCGACCAACTCAAGTTCTTCGAAATCATGCGATGTGAGGGTCTCGTCATGCGCCAACGGGAAGTAGGCCTCGACAGTGGCCCAGAACTTCGGATCGACAACAACATGATGCACGTGGCCAGTGTGCCAGACAGCCCGGACGGTTCTGAGGAGACAACATCCTCTACAGGCCATGGCTGAGCGGATCGGAGACGTCTCCGCACCCCCGTGGGTTTCGATCGCTGAGTGGCGGCGCTCGTCAAGGAAGGCTGGATCCGAAAGTTGGCACACAGATGCCATCCGATTTGTTCATGATGGTCAGATGGACGCTCCAACGTGCGAAGCCGACTGGGATCTCGACCAGAAGTGTTCAGCTGATCTACGAATGTTCGGATCCCCAACCGGTGGCCCGCCCGGGGCCGTCGTGGTCTGCGGATTCCACTTCGATTCCTGGGACGCCGACGGTAAATGGGACCAAGACCGCAAGGCGTTCGCTGAGATGGTCTACGAACATCTCAACACTCGCGAGGCACCGGTGATCGTTGAACTCACTCCGACTCAAGGCGAGCACCAGCAACAGTGGACGCTTCCGCCAACAGTTCGCCTCAGCCGTCAACCAGCCAGCCTCGTCGCGGCCCCTCAGGCAACCCAACAATGAGACACACTCGACGCCACTAGGTCTGCTGGCAACGAAGGAGTCACCAGGGCCGTAGAGCCAAAGCTGACCGTCTCACCGGGCTGCGATACGTTTCGCTGATGACAAGTTCTTGGTGGACGACACTGACCGGTGTTGTCGACACGATCGATGTTGACGCACAGAGAATCTCATGGTCCCCAGACCGATGGGACGATGTCAGCGATGTTTCGGGCGACGCACGAACGGCGATTCGCAAGCTACGGGCAATCAATCCGAACTCGATTGCGCGCGCTGATGTTCGGGCTGTCTGTGCAGCGGAGGGGCCTGTCGCTGGCTTCGTAGCTGCGATGATCTGGGGGTTTGGTCCAACCGGATACGGGCCGCACCGGCTGCATCAAATGCTGACAGCAAAGCGAGGACACACCGGGCCCGACGAGGTCATCGTCGACATCATGGAAGTTGCAGCACGGCAAGGAGCTGGAAAGGGCTTCAGCGCTCTTTGGGCTAGCGGCAGAACCCGAGTCCTCGGTCTAGGGACCGCCTTCGGCACAAAGGCACTCCATTTCGCAACAAACGAATCGACCCCCGGAGCACCCCCAGCTGTACTTGACATGTTCGTGTTCCAAGGCGCAAGGAAGTTGGAGGCGGGAGGGTGGGGTGAGAATCCGGTTCCCGATCCCGACAAGTACCTGACGGGTGATCGGTACGGCGCCTATTGCGACTGGTTGGCAGCGGTCGCCGAGAAGGAGGGCGTCGATTCCGCAACAGTCGAGTTCGGATTGTTTCAGCTGGGGAAGGACGCGTCGATCGACAAGTTGGACCGACGCTGAGATTCGAACAGCGGGACCCCGGACAGCCTTGAGTGGTCTCGTTGGGCCGTGATGGGAGCGTCGCTTTGCTTACTGGATCAGCGGTGTCACAGGTGGGCACCAGAATGGATGCATGGCTGAAAGATCTCCCGCTGACGTTTCTAGGGACGAGCTCCGCTCCCACTCATCACATCGCTTTCGGCTCTTCCCGGGAACCGAAGTCCGAGTTACCGATGTTCGAGGTGACGAACACGGCTACGACGTCAGCGTCGAGGTCAACAACTTCGAGATCGCAGGATCGGCGGAGCGAGTGCTGGAATTTGCCCGAGTCCTCGAGTCGGTCGTGCAGCAGACGATCGAGAATCCGGATCGAGTCGGACCGTTCCGGTACGACCTCGATCGCCCGTACCGCCTCCCGAGGTCTGGCTTCTCCGGCCTTTTGGAATGATCGACTGACGATCAATGAGCAGCGTCGAGGTGCACCGCTCATCCTTGACATCTCCGGTCCAACGGCACTCGCCAACTCAGAGCTTTGCTGCATGCCTGTCATCAGGCGGACTTGGAATCCACGCGTGGTCAGAGCGTTCATCGTCGACCTCCATCTCACAGGTTGTGGCTCTCTGCCCCCTCCTCCAGGATCGGTTCCAATGAAACGCAAAACGAAAGCCGCTACCGCCCTTACTCTTTCTGCGATCGTCGCAAGCTGCGGAAATGGGGAACCATCGGCCGAGACGGCAGCCATCTGTCAGGGGGCCGTCGATGCTGTCGGCCTCGTCGTCGACTTCTCCGCCGACCCCACAAACGACGCAGGCTTCACCACACTCCAGAGCCTCGAAGAGGCCGCATTTGGCTACCAGGATCGAGTCGCCAGCTTTCAAGGAGCATTTCGCAGAAATCTAAACTTGCTCGAAGCCGAGCCTGATCTATCGACGGTCCCCGAATCAATCCGATCCGCTTATGACACGACCTTCGAGGCAGCGATCGACGTTGGTCTCGGCGACGCCGACGCGACAGAAACAGCTACCAATGGAATGAGCGAGCTTCTCATCGCCTGTGCTGACCTCTACGACGACTAGGGGTAAGTGATGCTGGCCGAAGTTCAGGGATTCCCCGTCGATCCTCGTCACACGCCGTGTTGTCCGCGTCGTCAGGGTCAGTTGGCGAAGGTCACGGGTCGGCCGGGTGTGACGCCGAGTGTCGTCATGGCGACCGCTGCCGGTGTTGTACGTTCGTTCTGTACAGGGGAGGTGCGGAATGACCAGGCTGCATCGGCGGCTTCGCCGCTTGGTTCGACGCCGATCACGAGACAACGGCCTCGACCGTTGATGTCGTGGATGCCGGAAACGTCGCTGGTGTAGGCGCAGTTCACGGTTCGTTGTCCTCGCTTGACCGTCAACATGACGTCGTCGTCGAACACCACGTCGTAGATCGAATTTGCCGTTGCGACCTCAAGGGCTGTTGCGTTCTCGCTGATGGTGATCGACTCTCCCTCGATGTCATAGGAGTAATGCTGGAACCACAGTTGCTCTGGTTCGTAGTTGCTGGGCATGGAGTCAGACTTGGACAGGTTGCATGCGGCACATAGGTGGAACATGTTGGGAAGATCAGAGTTGCCGCCTTTGGACCAGGGGACGTGATGGTCGAAGTGCGCCGCCGGGGCGTCGCACGCTGGTCGTTCGCAGATGTAGCCGGATCGCTCAGCGAC
>CAYGTG010000490.1:4181-5864 GCA_964352485.1 uncultured Nannocystaceae bacterium
AGCCATCACTGCAACGGATGCTCGACGAGGCGGCATCGCGAGTGCTTCGTCGGTGATCAGAACTCGCGTGTCGACTGGGTCAGCTTTGACACGAGATGGCCCACCTGGCGCCGGGAGAGCCTCTACTACTCGATCCCGTTCTGCTGAATTGATCCGGGTCGAAGCGCTGAAGGTGTCGAGCGAGACATATCCGTTGTGGCCTCCGAGGACATCCCAGCGGAAGTCGAAGCCGATGTCGAGATCATTGACGACGTCCATGGTGTAGGCAAGTAGGTAGCCAGGGCCGGGCGCTGGGTCGTAACCCGGCCAGCCGTCCTCTGGCTCTGCAATACCGAATACCGCTCGAAGCTGCTGCATCCCGTCGAGACGCGTCTTGTAAGAAGAAGCGACCAACGCCGCCACTCTCAACTCCACGACCAATCGGCGGACATCCGGATCCCACAGGTACAACGTGTCGCCCTCAGCGAGCGTCTTGAACGGGTTCCGTCGCCGTTGCCAATGGTTGAAGAACACCACGTTCGCCAACAGATCTGGGTGCTCGAAGATTGCACGGCCGTAGCCCTGCCTGCTGACCAGATAGCGACCGCCGAGCGACATTTCCATACAGACACCTTCGGCACCTCACCCGTCTGATCAAGAACGAAACCGGTTGAGTCAGAGCACCGACGAAACGCGGATGCTGCGTGAGATCAGCGGGTGTTTACAAACCAACGTTCGTGTGCATCGATCGCCGGTAGGCGAGCGGCGAAACTCACCCGAACCTCGCCCGTTGAGCTTGGCCATGGACCACACGATTCAAGATTCTGCACCGATTCTCGTCTCACCCTTATTCGAGAAGTCCGTTCTCCCGAGCGTCGGCAACCGCTTCTGCGTCGCGCGCCGCTTTGTCGCTTCTCCGAGAACGTACGGCCTTCCAACTATTCTTAAACTTCCCACCGGCTCGCACGCTCTGGGCACCACTCGCTCGTGCTGCTCGGATCGATGCTTTGCCCAAGCTCTGAGCGCCACTGGCTGCAAGCGATCCTGCTTCGGCGATTTTGTCGGTTGTGGACATCGAACGGCGCTGCATTCGCTTTTCAGCCTTGAGAGCTTCGATGCGTTGCTGTTCTTTCTCGGCCTCCGCTGCAGCGGCCCGAGCGCGGCGTCTGTTGTCAGCGAACGCCACGATGAGCACACCAATGACTGGCATTGAGATGTACCAGTACTCGGCTCCGATAATGAAGGCCAGGATGACCAGAACTAGCAAGACGACTGGAATCATCAGGACGAAGAAACACCCTGCAACTTTGCTTGCCTGTTGTGGGCTGAGGAGAATCCCGACGTCGACCGGCATCAACGAAAGCTAGCTTCCCTCGACCCGGACCTCGGTGACTCCTATTCAAACTCAGCGGCCTCGGCGCCAAGCTGCTTTGCGATTTCTTCAGCGAGGAATGATCAGATGCGCTGCCTGGCTGGCGGTCCTAGTCGCTGTGAAAGGCGTGGGTGCGAGCCTGTCGGAGCGAGTCGATGACCACCTCGCGGCCGATACGCCCGTCAACTGATGGCTTGTAGGGCTTTGACCACCAGCCAAAACTTGGGTGAGGACATGACCAGACCCGCAGATTCTGACGAAGCGAGCCTTTGGACGAGAGTCTCGCCCATGACTGTTCTGCTTTTCCTCCAACCAGGATGACAGAGCGGAGC
>CAYGTG010000490.1:5874-6385 GCA_964352485.1 uncultured Nannocystaceae bacterium
GGGGTTCTCGACGCGCGAAGAGCATGGGGCGTCTAAGGACCAGGGGTACACATTCCAGTGAATGCAGTCGGCCTGTAGAAGCCCCACCTCCTCACACGCTTCGGTGGTCAACTTGGCCGTGGCGTCGTTGTTGTCTGTCGAGATGAACCCCGTGCCGCTGGCGGTCGAGGACGGATCTTGAGCCAGATACAGCACTCGCGCGTTCACGCCTCCGCCAGCTGGGTCGAAATCGCAGACTGTGTCCGCGTGGCATGGGTCTAGGCGGTCTCGCACTGACTGCGTCCACTTGGTAAGGGCACGCACGTGTGCAGCATCGAGATCGGAGCGACGCAAGGCGATAGCAGCCCGTCCGCTCTCGCCGCAGAGCAAGCGTTCCCTCGAAACTGCCGTGTTGATGATGCTCGCCACGGTTGTCAAGATCGGCAGGGAGATTGACCTGTTGAGTTACCGGACAAAACGTTTATGATTGGGATTCAACTGATATGTAAAGTTGATGTCTCGTCGGCAGCAT
>CAYGTG010000491.1:0-6375 GCA_964352485.1 uncultured Nannocystaceae bacterium
ACGCGTAGGGCACTGAACGAAGTCCGTGGTGTGCCGCTGCCCCCGCCCCCTCGATGGTCGTCACCCGAGGCCGAGCAACGGCCTTCTACTCCTCAAACTCGATGCTGAGCGAGAGGTGCTCGCCCTTGCGCACCAGACCCAGCTCCAGCGTCGTCGAGTCGCGAAACTTCGTGTACAGGGCCAAAGCCTGATCGACGGAGTTCAACGCCTCCCCGTTCACGGTCTCCAGGAGGTCACCATTCTTGAACCCGAGGAGCTTCGGTATGGAGCCCGGACGGATCCCGTAGAACTTGAAGCCGGCACTTTCGCCATCGCGCATGGACGGGACGACGCGGGCTTGTCTGGCTAAAACTTCGGGATTGGAAAGGAGCTCATCGAGCAGCGCCCGGTCGAAGCGACACTCGATCTTCGGCGTCTCGAAGCCACTGCAGTGAATGGCCTCAGCAGCACCGTCGACAACTCGGCTGGGCTCGCCAGTGTCCGTTTCGGGAAACTCCAGGGCACCCCGCGCTTCGTGCCGCCGCTGCGCGCGAGCCTCGCGTTCCTCGCGTCGTTCTTCGAGCGCCTTGTGCCGGGCCGCCTTCTCTTCTTCATTCACCTTGGCGAGGACGGCCCATTCGACCACGGGCTCCACGTCAGTCGTGACCGCGTCGAGTTTGGTTGTGATGGCGTCCAGCTTGGTCTCGATCGAGGCCAAGCGTTCCTCGGTCGCCTTGAGACGTCCCGAGAGCTCGACGTCAGAGCTGGCCTGGACCGTCGGCTGGCAGGCCAAGGCGCACAACAGCAAGCCACCAAGGGCGCAACGTTTCAGGACCACGATCGGGATGATCCCACGAAACCCACGCCGCGGTCGTCGGATTCTTCCTTCCCGTACCCGGACTGCTAGCAGGCTGAGGAAGAACCCGGCGCGGCGGATCGCGAAGGATTTTTCGCTCCTGGGTAGGAGCCGAAACGCAGCTGTACCGGGCGTACTGGAAGTTTTGGCGACACAGCCCGGAGCGAAAAAGACGAGTGAGACGTCGTGCCGGTTTTTTCCTCAGCCTGCTAGATCTCGAACGTCGAGGAGGCGGGCGCTGACGCGTTGCCCTGCACATCGAGTAGGACCACGCTGACCTCGAATACGCCGGCAGTCTGCGCAACGAAGGAAACCTGCACCCCGACAGATCCCTCGCTCACCCCGTCCACCCCGGCAATGTCAGCGGTGGTCATCAAGGCAGTGCCGTCCGGATCGATGATCTCGATCTCGGCCTGGTCGAGGTCGCCGTCGGGGTCGGCGAACACAAGAGTGCCGGCCAAGACCGAGGGCAGCCCGAGCGCGACCGCGTCGGCCTGCACGGTCCAGCTCTGGATCACAGGAGCGTCGCCCATCTCCTCCTCTGAAGCGCACGCGCCAAGAGAGCCGATGAGGACGATGAGGGCTGCGGGGCGAAGTACGGGGAGCATCGCGGACCCTTGTCGCCGCGGGCTGAAATTCCCCCGAAGGAGGACGTGAGGCCGCTCAGGCCCCGCAGGCGATGTCGGGACACGCGCCGCGATGGGGCTCGACGACCAGCAGCACTTCAACCCCAACATCGTCTTCTTCCGCCGTCTCGATGATGGTGCGAGCGATTGCATCCAACAGAGCCCAGTCCGTGGTGACGAGCGCGAGGGCGGTCTCGCCGGAGAGCCCGCAGTCTGCGAGCTGCTGTCCAACCCAGAGCCCGCGAGCATCGAGTTCCGGAATCAGGCGGTCAGCCTTCCACATGCCCGCATCGACCTCGACATCGCTCCCGGGAGTGACCACCGTGGCGGCGAACGTCTCGAGTTCGCCGACGGTGTCGCAGACGAACGGCTCGCTGACCGTCGCCGTCGGATCGTCTTGTCCACCGAGGGTGAAGTCTTCCGGCACGCCGTCCGCGGGCGTGTCCCGTGCGCTGCATGGTTCACCGCAGGCCCAGCGCTCGAACGCGCCGCACCCCAGTAGGGCGCTGAGGCTGATCGAGCAGACGAGCGCGAGTACGGGAGCGGGGGATCGAACGCGATTGAACATTGGGTCAGGGAAGGAGCGGCGCGTAGGTGCCGAGCAGACCGAGGGGAATGGAGGCGAGCATCAACGACACGATAATCACCGTAGGGACGCGGGACGAGAGTTCGCGACCGCGGCTACGCGGGGGGGCTCCGCGGCGGAACGCGATCAGCATGCGCAACGGCAGGACGAGCTGAAGCGTGGCGCCCCCGGCAATCACCCAAAGCAGGGGCGAGGATCGGCCCGAGACCCACACGACCCCGAGCAGGACGAGCAGCTGGGTGGCCAGGTTGAGGGCCACGGCCCAGACGCGCAGCCGCGACAGGCCCCACACGCCGATGGCCGAAAGCACGGCGCACGACAGGAACACGGCGGGGTGGCCGCCCGCGGCGTCGGCCTCGAGGAACGTCAGCCCGACTTGAGCCAGCAGCTGGGCGTCGGCGAGGCCGAGCAGCATGCCGAGCAGCACCGTGCCGCGGAAGGCAACGGGGTCGAACACCCGCGCGGTGTCATCCCGAAGCAAGCCCTCTCGCCCAGCGCTGAGGAGGGCGACGCCGCTTGCCAGTGCGAGAACCGTTCCGCCCGCGGGCAGGGCATCCGGTGAGCCCCAGGACCAAGCGAATCCCAACACGAGATGCGCCCACCAAGCCGCTCGACAGAACAGCTGGGCACCCAACGTGTCGCGATGGACGAGGACCGCCGAAGCCCCGAGGACAAACACGGGCAACGCCAACGCGAACAACAACGACACGCCCAGCTGAGCACCAATGATCGCATCGGTCGCCATCGTGGTGAGCGCGAGAACGGCAGCCAGCGACGCCAACCAACGACTCCCGGCCGGCGGATCTCGATCTCGATCGTGCCACTGCATGGCGACCTCCACCTGCGAGAACGTGGGGAGTGGCCGCACAGTGTCGAGCTGCGCACGCGCGGCCCGAAGCGCCTGGTCGAAGGTCGCAGGAGGGGTGGTCATCAGCTTTGGTTCCTCTGAGCTGTGGGGGCGGAGGGATCTTCGAGGGCGGCACGTACGCGTTTCTCGGCACGCACCGCTCGGCGAGACACCGCCTTGGCCGAGATGCCCAGCGCGTCTGCGCAGGAGGCCAAGGAGTGTTGCTCGATCACTCGCAAGATGAAGGCTGCACGCTCGCGCACGGGCAGCGCATCGACGGCGTCCCAAAACCGATCGGCGAGGCGCTGGGTGGCAACCGACTCCTCAGGCGTGTCCGGTCGCTCGCCTTCTGGGAGGGCGTACCGAGCCCGCAACCGACCCCGCCGAGCGTCGCGTCGACGGTGCCCGCGGACGACGTTGACCGCGATACCCCTGAGCCACGCATCGATCGACAACCGGGGGTCGTAGCTCTCCTGGCGCGTGAAGGCGACCACGAACACCTCCTGCACCAGGTCCTCCCAAGGAAGGCGACCGCAGCTCAACGCGCGAACGATCCGGGCAACGCTCGGGCCGTGCTCCGCAAACGCCGACCGCATCGCGCTCCGATCCCCGGTCTGCGCCCGACGGACGAGCGCCGACCCTGTCGGGTCGGGTCCTACGGCACCCGCCATGCCTCCTGTTGTCGCACGCCCGCGAAATTCACCGCTGCCGTCGCAGATAAACGGAACGATCTGCGAGGCTCTCCAGCGCCGTCGGCGCAGCGTCGTCGGGCGCCGGCCCTCCCCCCGTTGCGGCAACACCACGAACTTGCCCCGCCGCGGGGCTGGGCCGCCGAGCTATTCCGCCCGCAGGTGGAAGCCGTCTGCGTAGTCACCCGTGAACTCGCAGCCGCAGCCGCACTCGCTCTGGAAGCCTCGCCAGCCGGGTGCGCACGTGAACAGCAGCACCGCGCACGTCTCGGGGTCGTCCGCCACGTAGCTCAGGTCCGCGTCGTCCCGGTCACACGTCGGGACAGGGAGACGCAGCTCCGTGGGGCCGACCGGGTTCGTCCGCACCGCGACCCCGAGACTGTCACCGTGGGTTGGTGGCCCGTGCACGGAGGTCAGATTCGGCTCGACGTTCGCGGACTGTGCCCCATCGCGTTCTTGGACTTCGGCGATCCCGTCGCATCCATCCTCGGGCCCGCAGACCTCGCCTTGCTCGATGTAGGAGTCCTGAGGCTCCGCATCACAGGCGACGGCGCAAAACGACGCCGCAAGCAGGACGAGGCGGAGCAGGGAGGTTCGGGCGGGAGTCGTTGCGGTCATGTCTGGGGAGCCCGGCGGGGCGCCAGATCGATCACCGGGTCTGGAGAATTTCTGCCCAAATCGCGCGCTGGAGCGAGGCGCGCGGCCAAGCTGCCGCCCGGTCTACACACACACAGCACCGGCGATGGGGATCGAACCCATACCTCTCGGATCAGAGCCGAGCGTCCAGACCACTAGACCACGCCGGAATAGGGGTGACGGGAGTTGAACCCGCCGCCTGATGCTTCCAAAGCACCCGTCTCACCCCGAGACTTCACCCCTGCGGAAGTCGTAGGGCCGCGACTCACCAAGCCTGCCGATTTCTGTTCGAGATCGACACGCGCAACGCTTGCGAAGAGCGTGCGCGCAGGCTCAGTACGCGGCGGGTGCCGGGGGTTGTGGAAGCTGGCGATGCACCACGGGCTGCTGCCGCTCGACCTGGAGATCCAGGGAGCACAGAGCGATACCGATGTCGCGCATGACCATGGGAGACACCATGACCGCGGAGGGTCGCAGGCGCCATAAAAAAGAACGAAGTCCGTGTCCCGGGTCCGTTTCCGAAGCTAGCCTGCGAGTAGCTGAGCGGTATGCTAGAGATGGTCAACCCCACGTGTGGGCTGTAGCTCACCAACGTCGAGGACCAGGCTACTGGGACGCACGGCGCCGCTAGTCTAGACTCCCCCCACTGCGATGTCCGCATCCTCCTCCAACGGAGCCGACTCCGCGCGCCGTGTCACCCGCATCGTGGCGTTGTGTTGCTTCGCGACCGCGGCGCTGCACTGCAACGCTCCGGAGTCAACGCAGGACGCATCGACCGAGGGCGGGAGCACGACCGGGAGTGAGAACGACACGACCTCAGACGCCGGCGAGGAGACCACGGCGGGCACGACCGCGGCCACGGCCGACACAACCGGAACCACCTCCGAATGGACAACTGACCCCGACTCGGACGAGACCGGCGCCCCCGCCACCCTCGACGAGCAACTCGCCGAGCTCCTCGCCGCGCAAGCCGTCCCGGTCGTCCCACTCGACCCTCCGCCAGCCCAAGACCCCGCCCTCGTCGCGTTGGGCGAGGCGTTGTTCTTCGACCCGATCCTCTCGGGCAACATGGACACGGCCTGCGCCTCCTGCCACCACCCCTCGTTCGGCTCGAGCGACGGCTTGTCCCTCACGCTCGGGACGGGTGCGGTCGGGGTTGGACCCGCGCGTGCCGAAGGCGCACACCCTCCGTTTGTTCCGCGGAACTCACAGGCGTTGTTCAACCTCGGCGACCCAAGCTTCACCCGCATGTTCTGGGACGGGCGGGTCGAGCTCGACGCCCGAGGACAACTCCAAACACCGGCCGGCGCGGATCTCCTTCCGGGCCTCGACTCGGCTCTCGCCGCACAGGCGATGTTGCGTTTAAGCGAAATGAAGTGTGAAAAAGCCGGGATGGAGGAGTAAGGGCCATTCGAGGAACTGTCCGCGGTGACCGAAGAGGACCCGCTCGAAGTCCCGCCAGAGCTTCCACTGGTGGACGAGCTTGTCCCCGGTCCGAAGGAACTCGAGCGGGTCGAGGTCGCCATGTCCGTCGTGCTCGAGCCCGACTCGGTCGACATCGGCGACTCGTCCGGTGAGGGCCCCCCACACGCCGCGAGCCAGAACGCGCAGACCCACCCGTGCCTCATTGAAGGCAGGGTACCGGGGTCTGCGGCGCGCCGTGAAGTAATGCGAGCCACGTTCAGCGGCCACTTCCGAGACGCCAGCTTCGGGTCGAGAAGCGCACGGCGATGCCCAGTTCGTACAAGGAGAAGCGGGCGTCGTCGTAGCGGTTGGCGTAGCCGCCCGCAGTTCCCTGGGCGTACAGATCGATGCTGTGCGCGATCCGAAACTGCACGCCGGCGCCGCCCGATCCCCAATAGGTGGCGGGGACGTTGGTGGCCGCGGTGAGCTGGCTGCGGAGCCTGCCGTACACCGAGAAGAAGCTGAAGTGACCCGCGGCCCCGATTCCGAACGCGCCTCCCCCGGCAACGCGGTCGTCGCTGCTTCTGCCATCGACGTCGAGACAGTCGTTCCTCGCGGGCGCCGAGGATTGCTGCGACTCCGGGTTGCCGCATCGCTCGCCGCCCCATCCCGCGCCGCCAGCAACGTGCAGATCGGTCGCGAAGTAGTTCTTCGCGTATCTCCGAGGCGCGTAGGTGAACCTGGGACCGGCC
>CAYGTG010000492.1:0-5190 GCA_964352485.1 uncultured Nannocystaceae bacterium
TGGCCGAAGTTGTGTCGGGCACACCACGAGCGCCGCGCGACGCCGTCAGGTGCGGTCCCAGGCGTGCATCAGCGCGTGGAATCAAACGGATCGCCGCTCTAGCCTGGGGGGAGCGAGTTGCGACGCTGCGCAGGCACGAAGCCCTGCCGCGGCTGGCGGGGCATCACGAGCTCGTTCGCCAGAACGAACAGGGTGACGATCGCGGTCAACACGAGGTTGAACCGCACCAATCCTGCGGCCACAAGGACCAGCCAGATGGCGACAAACGAGTCGCGCCGGGAGAAGAACTCGAACTTCGCGGTGAACTTCGTCCAGGCGTTGGAGGCCTTGGACCCACTGTTGTCCCAGGTGAGGGCGTAGTGCGACCCCGAGCCAGCCTGGAGCAGCTTGCGATAGAAGCGAACCGACATCGCGACCTGAATCGCAACCGTAGCCACCGCGAGCACTGTCCACATCGAGTCCCCGTAGATCGCGCTGGCTCCGACACCCGAGCCGACAAAGAAGGCGAACTTCCCGATGTCGTCCGTGAGGGTGTCGAACCACTCGCCCATTTTGCTGCCGGCGAACTTGAGTCGCGCCAACTCGCCGTCGACGCCGTCGAGCATCGAGGCGAGCTGCCAAAGCAACGCGCCGACAAACAGCCACCACGGTGCATCGCCAGTGGCGTGCGCGGCTGCAAATGCAGCGATGATGCTGATCCCCAGGGAGAACGCCGTGACGTGGTTGGGGCGGATCGGGGTGTTCTTGATGAGGCGGGTGACCGCGAGGCTGAAGACGCGATTGACGTGACGCGCGATGAAGCCGTCTACGTTCTTGCGCAGTGAAGCGATGAGGTGCTGGTCGGCGCGCTCTCGGCCAGCGGGATGAACGGCGGACTCGCAGAAGGCGTCGCCAACGTCGACTTCACACATGCGATGCGCCGGCACCTCGGTGAGGATGCGGTCGAGGTGCAACGGGCGACCTTCGAGCTGGGCGGCATGGAGGGACCGGCCGAGTTCGCGGCTGGCGACGAACAGTCCGGTGAAGCCCGAGCCTGCGTCGGTTCGGGTGAGTCCGCCGCCGTACTCTCCGGTGCGGGACAGGCCGGCCGCGGCGAGTGGCTTGCGCGCCTCACCCGAGACGGCGAGGGTCATCGACCCACTGGATTCTTGCAGGAGGGTCCGGACAATCTGCCCGTCGAAGACGCGGTCGCAGGGGACCACCAGGTAGGGGTCCTGAACATCCGGCAGCGCCTCAAGCACGCTGGCTCCATCCTCGGATCGCCGGGATGCGTTGAGCACCCAACGAATGTCCAGCTCCGAGATTTTTGCGTCCTTGCTCGCTTGCTCTTGAACCGCGTTGTCCGCGTAGACGACGGAAAAGCTCCGAATACCCTCTTTCGCGAGGGTGAGCAGTGCGCGCTTGAGAAGCGAAATTCCGCCTACGCGAACGTTGGCGAGGGGCTGCAGGCGTCCACGGGCTGCGACCTGGTGCGTCGCGACGATGATGGCCTGAGTTTGTGGACTGAGGGACATGGACTCTCGAAGGGGCGGTCAGCCGCGGCTGGGTCGAGCTGCGGCCACAACTACGTCACGGGGACGTTGTGTGTTGCTGCTAGTCGCAGCTGGAACGATACGGATCCATTGCGCTGCCCCGAAAAATCGTAGGATTCCTCACAAGTTGGAGGGAATTCTGGAGCGCAGGGCAGCACAACGAGCCGCGGCCGCACCCAAAGGGCAACGCCGCGCTGTTGTGCAGAGGGCTTGTGGCTACGCCGGGGAGGCGTCTGCGGCAAGCCAGCGCTCGGCCTCGGCCATCATCTCGGGCGTATCCACGTCTTGCCAACGGAGATCTCCGATATCGAGAAGCTTCATCTTCCCGGTGCTGCTGAGCGCCTGCACACCGTTGGAAAGCGACGCGTCGCCGGTCTCCTTGTAGACGGCATCGATGTGCTCGAAGAGCGCCGGGCTGCAAACGAAGCACCCCGTGTCGACGCGGTTGTAATCGGTGAGCTGCTTTCCGATCTCGAGCAGCGTCGCTCCGTCGGCCCGGACCTTGGTCGCATCATCGAGATCAAAGACCTGATCGATCTTCGAGTCGACGAGCAGGCATGCGCCGCCCGCAGCCAACTCGTAACCCATCGCGAGCTTCAGCACGCCCACGTCGAAGACATGGTCGGCCATCGTGAGGATGAAGTCCCCCTCGATGTGATCGCGCGCGCACAGGAGCGAGACCCCGTTGGACAACTTGTAGTGCGGGTTCTCGACGAAGACGAGCTCGACGTCGCGGTCATATCCGGACTTCACCGCGTCCCGCAGCTCGTGCGCGCCGTAGCCGATGACGATCACGATTCGGGTGCAGCCGGCTTCGAGCAGCCCGTCGAGCGTCCGGAAGAGCAGGGGTCGACCCGCGACGGGGGTCAGCGGCTTGAGCGACGTCTCCTCAGAGACGCCCTGCAGCCGAGAACCGAACCCAGCTGCGAGGATTACGGCTGCGCGGGAGCTCAACCTTCGATCCCCTCGGAGAGGTGCGTGATGGGCTCCGCACCACCAATGACGCGGAGGGTGTTCTTCAGCCGCATGTGCTGAATGAACAGGTCGTGCTCCTGCACGTGACCGACCTCGACGTGGGGACTCTTGAAGTAGAAGGACATCCACTCCTGGACGCCGCCCATGCCCGCACGGCCGGCGAGGTCGAGGAACAAGGCGAGGTCGAGCACGAGCGGAGCGGCAAGCACCGAGTCGCGACACAGGAAGTCGACCTTGATCTGCATCGGATAGCCGAGCCACCCGGTGATGTCGATGTTGTCCCAGCCTTCTTTGTCGTCGCCCCGAGGGGGGTAATAGTTGATGCGGACCTTGTGATACAGGTCGCCGTAAAGCTGGGGGTAGAGGTCCGGCTGCAGGATGCTGTCGAGGGCGCCTGACTTGGTGACCTCTTTGGCGCGGAAGCTGTCGGGATCGTCGAGGATCTCACCGTCGCGGTTGCCGAGGATGTTGGTCGAGAACCAGCCGCGAACGCCCAGCATGCGGGCCTTGAAGGCGGGTGCGAGCACCGTCTTCATGAACGTTTGACCGGTCTTGAAGTCCTTGCCAGCCAGGGGCACGCCTTTTTCGACGGCCAGTTTCTCGAGCGCCGGGAAGTCGGCCGAGAGGTTGGGCGCACCGTTGGCGTACGGGACGCCTTCCATGATGGCCGCGTAGGCGTAGAGCTGCGAAGGCGAGATGCCGGGGTCGTTGGCTTTCATGCCGGCGACGAACGACTCGACCGTTTGGTGGACCGCCGTGGGCTGAAGGTAGATCTCGGTAGACCCGCACCAGACCATGACGGCTCGGGCCGCGCCGGTCTCCTCGAGCTTGTCGCGGATGTCCTGGCGCAGCGCTTCGGCGAGCTCGAACTTGTTTTTGCTGCTCTTGACGTTGGGACCGTCGAGCCGCTTGACGTACTCCTGGTTGAACGCGGCCTTCATCGGCTTGATGCCGTGGAGGAAGTCGGCCAACGGGGAGAGTTCCTCGGGCCGCAACACACCTGCGCGCTTCGCCGCGTCATAGCCGTCGTCCTCGAAGACATCCCAGCCGCCAAAGCACAGGTCGTCGAGTGGAGCGAGGTCGGCAAAATCCCGAATCAACGGTGAGATGTTCTCGGAGCGCTTGCCGATGCGAATGGTCTGCATCTGCGAGAGCGAGCCGATGGGCTCGCTGAGGCCTTTGCGGACCGACTCGACGCCAGCGATGAACGTCGTTGCGACGGCACCCAGGCCGGGGGTGAGGACGAGGAGTTTGCCCTGATGTGGTTTTGCTTGTGAGGACATGAGAGTCGTTGCTCGAAATCGGAAGGGCGGTCTGTCCAGCGGGTCAGGACGACGCAGGCCCGTGAAGCGCCAAGCGATGTGTCGTCCAAAACTGGAGACGCGAAGAGTGGCCGGCGCGAGGCTGAGACCGGGAACCGGCGGAACTCGTGCTACCCGCGGTGCGCATAGCATGGAGCGTATTTCTGGCGGTAGTCCCCTCTCGCGCGCAACGGTTGCATGCGTGCTCCGCGCGTTTTCTTCAGGACGCCAGGATGCCCTGGTGCTCAACGCCGCTGGAGTCGACACAGGTCACCGAAAGATCCTTGATCCCGGTGGTGATCCCCAACGTCGTTTTTGCGCGCAGTTCCGCGTCAGTGACGCGGCAGGCGTCGATCTTGGTTCCATCGCTCTGCATCACCTCGGCGAATGCGGCCGCGGCATGGCCACCGGTGCTCCGCACCCGGAACGTGAAGTGTCTTCCGTCACTGAGGGCGAAGACGACGGACCAGGATTCGTCGTCCTTACGCTGGTAGCTGACCTCGAAGTTCCGAGAGGTCTTCTTGCTGAAGGCACCGCGCTCGCCGTCCTTGTGAGCCTTGAACCACCACAGACGGACCGCATCGATCTGTTTGGGCGCTTCGTCGGGCATCCAAGCATCCATGGCGATCTCGAAGTCGCGTTTTCCGAAATCGCGGCGTATGCGGAGCACGAGGGCGTGTTTGTAGCCGTCGGGTGCGAGCTCCTCGGGCGAGGTGTCCTTCATCGGAAGATCGAAGGCCGCCGGTGGCGGAGTGGAAGCTGGGATCGCAGCTGCGGTGTCCGAGCCCTCCTGAGTGCAGTGAGCACCACCGAGAAGCACGGTCGCGGCCGCAAGCCATGTGAACCGGACACGCATGGTCAGCAGACGCCGCAAAGATACCCCTGGTTTCCGCTCGTGACACGTGAGCTGTGCGACATCGATCACGCCGGTCGCCCGCCGGGGCAAGGGACCGTCAACCTCGAGGATGAGGGTCGTTCGAGGTTGGGCGGGGGGCTACCGGTGGATCGGGCGTGTCTTTTCGTCCTGGTGTCGGGCCGCCGCAGGGGTAGATCGCCCCCCTCGCCGAGTTGGAACGCGTCGTGAGACGCCGCCGCACGGGCGTGTCACCCCTCGGTTTCGAGCTTCGAGTCCAACAGCCGTCGCACGCTCACGTGCAGCTCGCTGCCGAGCATGCCCACCACGCTCTCGAGCTGATCCCCGGGCACGGCGGCGGCCAAGGCTTGGCGGACCTCGAACAACAGGGCGGCCCGGGCCTTGTCCAACCATCCGAACATCGTGGCCCGGTGAATGCCGTACAGCTTGGCGAGTGCGTCGCCGGAGACCTCATGGAGGTAGCGCTGCCGCAGCAGGTTCCGCTGGCGGACGTCGAGGGCGGCCAAGC
>CAYGTG010000492.1:5200-6374 GCA_964352485.1 uncultured Nannocystaceae bacterium
GGCCAAGCCTCGGCTGAAGGCCTGCTCGAGGGCCGGGCCATACGCGTGACGGAGCACCGCCACCTCGGTGTTGTGCCCGTCGCTCATGCGCTCGACGAGCGTCTCGTCGCCGGCGGCCTCGGGGCGCTTGCGGGCCCGCGAGAGATCGATGACCAATCGTGAGGTCATGACCCGAAGCCAGCCCTCGAGCGACCCTCGGCCCCGATACTGGGTGATGCGCGGGGCGACGCCCGGGGGGGCGACGAACAAGCGGTCGAGGACGAGCTGGCGGAACTCGTCGGTGCTCACGCCCAACTTCGGCGAGCGTCGGATGGCGCGGTCGAACGTGGGGCCGAACAGGGTCTCGAACCGGCGCAGGGCTGCGCCGTCTCCGTGGGTGCACGCCACGGCGAGGTACAGATCCCCGAGCGCGAGGGATTGTGGGCTGTCGCTTTGGGCGATGATCGGTGCGACAGCGGCTTCGACGAGGGCAGGATCGGGGGACAGTCCATGTCCACGAACCTGCTCCGTGAGCCGCTCCCGAGCCGCTTCGTCCATCGGCGTGAAGGTACCACGGAGCTTCGTGTAGCCTGGTCTGCGGTGGCACAGTGTCCCGACCCCGAGGTGCTCGACGCGTTCGTTCGCGGCACCCTGCCGTGGGGCACCCGGTTGGGCATCGAAGGGCACATGGACACGTGCTCGCAGTGCGCGGAGGTGGTCTCGGAGATGGCGCGACTGTTCGCCTCGAGTCAGGTCGCCGAGGGAGCGCCGCCACTGCCCGGCGACGCGCAGACCCTGGTCGGCCTCCAGACGCAGCCGGCACCGGATGTTGTGCAGGTGGGCCGCTATCAGCTGGGACGGCGCCTCGGCTCGGGCGCGATGGGCATGGTGTTCGAGGCTCACGATCCGCAGCTCCATCGCAGCGTTGCGATCAAGCTGCTGCACCCGCACGTCGCAGAGGGGCCCGAGGGCGCGCGACTGCTTCGCGAGGCCCGGTCGATGGCGCAGCTGGCCCACCCGAATGTCGTCACGGTGCATGACGCGGGGCGAGCGGCTCACCAAGTGTTCGTGGCGATGCAGCGCGTCGATGGGGTCACGCTCGCGGCGACGCTCGGGCACGAGCTTGGCCATGCAACCGGGCATCCCGATCGGCTCGATCGGACATTCGGCAAGCGCTTTGGAGACAAGGCCTATG
>CAYGTG010000493.1:0-258 GCA_964352485.1 uncultured Nannocystaceae bacterium
CGTGTCCACTGTTTCTCCACCCGGCTGCGCAACCGCGACCCAGCCGCGCTCGACGGCCCCAAGCTCGGTGGCCTGCTGGCTTCCGTCTGCCTCGAATTCGACGCGCACCAAAGACCCGTCCGAGTCGAGAACGATGGAGTCGCCGGCCCGCTGGTGCTTTGACTGCGGGCCTGCTGAGTCAACGGTTCGAGGCGGATGGTTCCCCGTGGGGTCGAGCCACACCAGCTGTTCCTGGTTGCGATGCCCCAGCCACGGTTG
>CAYGTG010000493.1:268-6366 GCA_964352485.1 uncultured Nannocystaceae bacterium
CCTTGACGTCGCCTCCACAGGCATCGATCGAGAGGATCTTTTGACCAAGTAAGGGACCGTAGTGCGGCTTCCGATCTTGGGGCACTGGGTCCGCATACGTTTGGATACCGACGAGAAACCGGTCCTCAAATGGGATCGGCGGAGGCCAGACGGCGTCGTTGAGCGAGAGCTGCAGAATCATGGCTGGGCCCTCGTGCCCGCAGACGGGTGCGAGCTTGGCCGCACCGGGTCGTTTAGCCCCGAACGGGTCGACGGGGTCGTCCGGCGGTGCACCGCAACCCACTGTGGCCACGACGACGCTGAGTCGCCACTGCGTGAGGCCGCCGGGTTTCCAGCCACGAGACGCCTGCGAGCATTGTACGTTCGTTACCGTCGACAGATAGACGGAGTCGCAACTCAGGGGCTCCGAGTCGCTGTCGAGCAGGGACAGCGCTGAGACCGCCGCCCTAGGATGACGGGACCACATCGTGGCGTGGTCCATGGCGGTTCAGGCGAAATGAAGTGTGAAAAAGCCGGGATGGAGGAGTCGGGCGGGGCGCAGGGCCCGTCGAGGCAGTACTCGATGGCTTGCTTGGCCATCTTCTCGGGGGCCGCCGACTGGCTCTGCAGGGCATTGCAGTATGCATCGTGCAGTTGCGGCTCGCGGAGGCTCTTGGGCAGCGGGGCCGTCCGTAGCTCGTCCGTGAAGTTTCGGAAGACGCAGGCGGTCTTGAGCGACCACGCCAGGATGACTCCGGGATCGCCGGCCATCCTCGAGACCCCATACGCCTTCACCAGCGCCGCCCCTTGCTCGCCTTTCGCGTCGTAGAACTTCGAGAAGCGTTCGACCGACGTCTTCTTCTTCGCCACTTGGCGCATGTACTGCGCGCGATGCTTGGCGTCTGTTCCAGCGCACGCAGGGCGAGGTCGAAGCGCTGCTGTGCGAGCGGGAGCCGACCGAGTCCGAGCAAACACTCGGCCGCGTTGCTCTCCAGCATCGCGAGCTCTTCGCCGGCAGTCTCAGGCCGCTTGCCTTGCAGCTCGATCAGGTGGTCGTATTCGGCGAGGGCCTCCTCATCGCGACCGAGGCGCTGCACCACGGACGCGTACACGGCCATCGCTTCGAGGCGCGCCGGGTGGCCATCAGGTCGGCGCTCCAGCGGTGCCATTCACTCCAGGGTCACGCTGGTGATCGTGATCGGCTCGACCGGCACATCCTCGAACCCTCCCATCGTGGTCGTCGGAACCGCCACGATGGCGTCCACCACGTCCATGCCCTCGACCACCTGGGCAAAGACCGCGTAGCCGTCGCCGGAGTCCAGGCCGGCGTTGTCGACCACGTTGACGAAGAACTGAGAGGTGGCGGAGTTGGGGTCGTTGGTCCGGGCCATCGACAGCGTGCCGCGCAGATTGGTGAGGCCGCTGACCCCGTGCTCGTTGACGATCGCGGGCATCGTCGCCTTGCCGACGAGCGCGTCGGTGAGGCCGCCGCCCTGGATGACGAAGCCGGGGATCACGCGGTGGAAGACCGTCGCGCCCAGGCCGTCGACGCCGTCGTAGAACCCCGCATCGATGTAGGCGATGAAGTTCTCGACCGTGATGGGGGCCTCTTCGGCGAACAGCTCGATGCTCAGCGTGCCCATCGAGGTCTCCATCACCACGAGGCCGCTGCCGCCGGTGGAGCTGACGTCTCCGCCGCTGGAGCCCGTGCTCTCGCTTCCGCCGGACGAGTCACCAAACGTCGCCGTGGCGGTCGGTGGCGGGCCGCTGGTCGCCGTCGTTGGGTTGCCGGTGACCGTCGTCGACGGGTTGCCCGGGGTGCTCATGCCGCCCGAGCCGTCGGTCGAGCCCGCCCCGCCCGTGCTTGAGGCGGTCTCGGTGCCGGAGGACGCGTCACCGTCGCCGTCGCCGGAGTCGCACGCGGGGACGAGGAGAACGAAGGAAGCCAAGGAAATGAAAAGACGCTGCATGGGAGGGCTGGAGGCTACCCCATCCACGATGCGCACCCGGTCCCACACGGCCGCCCGTGGCCGAGCCTCCGGTTTGCCGTCACAATTGCGCGGTGGGGATCAAGGGTGCTCGGGCAGCGAGAATGTTGGGGCTTGCGGCTGTGATGCTTGGTGCCTGGTCCGGGCCGGCGGGGGCCACCTCCGATACCTCGCCGTCCGAGGCCGACGAGCCGAGCCTGGAGTCGTTCGCGGGCCAGTACGTCTATGCCGGGGGCGACGCTCAGATCCAAGAGCTCCGCGACGAGATCGATGCCGCTACGGAGGACCTCAACGTTGCGCTGCGGCTTCTGGCGCGCAGGAAGATCTGGAAGTCCCAGGAGCCCTCTCGCATGATGTCGATCTCGGTCGATGGAGACAAGATTTCCATCGTCCGCTCCGGAGGCAAGTCCGCGCTGACTGGAACGATCGGCGGCGGCAGCTTCCCCGTCGACGACAAGTATCGCGGCCGCTTCCAGTGGCGTGGGGGCAAGCTCATCGTCAATGTCACCGGGGGCGAGCAGCACACGCGGGTGCGCTTCAGCGTGAATCCGAAGTCCCGTACGGTGACGGTCCGCACGACGATCGAACACAACATGCTGCCCCGTCCGGTCCGGCTCAAGAAGACGTTCCGCGCGGTGGGGTAGCATCCCCCGCATGTTCAGCCGGTCCTTGCTCGTTGGTCTCATCACGGCCCTCACGCTCACCGCGGCGTGTGGCAAGAACGATGGCCGCTCGCCCGGCATCATCGAGGGCGTCGCGGGCGACGTAGGAAACGAGATCGACGGGGCCGGCAACGCGATCGATGGCGTCGGCAAGGACGTCACCAATACTCTCGATGGCGCTCCGCCCAGTCCCCCGCCCGCCTCCGACGAGGTCTCACCACAGCCCGACGCGCCGGCCGCAGACGATGCCGCGGATGAGGCTCCTTCCGGTGACTGAGTCGGCGCCACCGCAGCGAACCGTCCTCGTGGGAGACGGCCTGGAGTGGCTCGCGAACAGCGAGCTCGGACCGGAGTCCGCCCTGGTCACCTCGCTGCCCGATGTGTCCGAGTTCCCCGGCATGTCGGTGCCGGCGTGGACGTCCTGGTTCTCCGAGACCGTCGCGACCTGCTGCCGGGCCGTGCATCCGCAGGGCGTCGCGATCTTCTATCAGACCGACGTGAAGTCCGACGGCACCTGGATCGACAAAGCGCACCGCGTTCATGCCGGGGCCGACGCAGCCGGAAGCGCATGTCTGTGGCACAAGGTCGTGTGCCGAGTGAAGCCCGGACTGCGAACCTTTGGCCGGCCAGCGTATGGACACCTGCAGTGCTTCTCGGTCGCGCGGCGAATCCCCAACTCCCTGGCGAGTCCCGACGTGATCGATGGCTTGGGCGTGATGACGTGGTCCCGTGCGATGCCCAGCAGCGCCGCCGAGGCGGTGTGTTCCTTCCTCAAGCGGCTCGAGACGATCACCACGGTCGTGGACCCGTTCTGCGGACGCGGCACGATCTTGGCGGTCGCGAATCATCATGGACTGGATGGTGTGGGCGTCGACCTGTCCAAGAAGCGGGTCAAGAAAGCGCGGGCGCTTCAGTACGGGCAGCTGCTCGAGCAGCCTGAGCCGTGACGCCCGTGTTGACATCGACCGGGCTATCCCCGAACCTCACCAGCGAGTTCGATGACCTCGCAGCAGCCTTTCACCAACGTCGGCGCAGTCGTGATCGGGCGCAACGAGGGCGAGCGGTTGCGCCGCTGTCTGGAGTCGATGCTCACAGGTCCGGGGCGAGTGGAGCACGTGGTCTACGTCGACTCAGGATCCACCGACGACAGCGTTGAGACCGCCCGGGGCTTGGGGGCGCAGGTGCACGACCTCGACACCTCGGTCAAGTTCACCGCGGCCCGGGCCCGCAACGCTGGCGCCACGCGGTTGCTCGAAAAGGCACCGCAGACCGCGTTCATCCAGTTCGTCGACGGTGACTGCGAGCTCGACGCGTCCTGGATCGCGACCGCCCTCGATGCGATCCGTAAGGATCCTCGCCGCGCCGTGGTCTGCGGTCGCAGACGCGAGCGCTATCCCGAGCGTTCGGTCTACAACCGGCTGTGTGACATCGAGTGGGACACCCCGATCGGCATCGCCGACGCCTGCGGTGGCGACGCCCTGATCCGGGTGCGAACGTTTCAGGAGGTGGGCGGCTACCGCGAAGACTTGATCGCCGGGGAGGAGCCCGAGATGTGTCTCCGCATGCGTCGCGCCGGCTGGACCATCGAGCGCATCGACGCTGAGATGACCCTTCACGACGCCGCGATGACCCACGCGTCGCAGTGGTGGCAGCGCGCCAAGCGGTGCGGCTACGCGTGGGCCGAAGGGTTCGCCCTGCACGGATCCGAGGATGGCTACCGCCGCAAAGAAGTGGTCTCCACCTTGGGCTGGGCCTTGGGGCCACCGGTGATGAGCGTGCCGTTTGCCCCCATGTCGGGAGGTCTGAGCATGCTGGGGCTCGGGGCCTATCCCGCGCTGCTGCTCAAGGTCTATCGCTACGCGCGGGGACGGGGATTCCCGCCCGAAGAGGCGCGGCTCTTCGCGCTCTCCGCCGTGGCGAGCAAGTTTCCGCAGGCCGCCGGCATGCTCAAGTACGCGTGGAACCGCCTGCGAAACCAGCAGGGCACGCTCATCGAATACAAAGGATCCGACTCGTAATGCCCCGCAGGCCCAAGGTCATGTACGTGGCAGCGATGCTGCCCAAGCGCTCAGAGACCTTCGTCTACCGAGAGTTGCTCGGGTTGCGCGCTGCCGGCTGGGATGTCGCGGCGCTCTCGGTGCGGCCTCCCGAGCTCGATCTGGGCACGGCCACGCTCGACGCGCTGGCCTCCGAAGCCGAGGTGCTCTACCGCGGCCTCTCCAAGGTGCTCAGCAGCGCGGCCGCCGAGGTGGCACGGCACCCTCGCAGCACCCTGCGAACGCTGGGGCTGGCCGGAAGACTCGCCCTGGGCGGAGACGACATCTCGGGGATCCGCCGGGCCAAGCTGATCTGGCAGGCGATCGGCGTGCTCGGTGCGGCCGAGACCGCGCGTCGCCACGGGGTCGAGCACGTGCACGCGCACATGGCCCACGTGCCGGCGTCGATCGCCATGCTGCTCGCGCTTCAGCTGGGCGTCCCGTTCAGCTTCACCGGGCACGCGGTGGACATCTTCAGCCAGCGCACGATGCTGCGCACCAAGCTCAAGCGGGCAGCGTTCTGCGCCTGCATCAGCGAATGGCACCACCGGTTCTACCAAGAGCTGCTGACCGAGTCCGGCCAGCGCCCGCTCGAAGCGCATCGCCTGCCCGTGGTTCGCTGCGGCGTCGACGTGGCCGAGTTCAGCCCGCCCGCCTCACGTCCGCCCGGACCGATTCGCATCGTCACGGTGGGCCGACTCATCGAGAAGAAGGGCTTTGACCTGCTGCTGCACGCGCTTGCGGAGCAGCCCGCGGACATGCCCAAATACCACTGCACGATCATGGGCGGCGGCGAAGAGGCCGGCGCGCTCGAGTCCCTGCGCGACGCCTTGAAGCTTCAGGGCAAGGTCGAGTTCACCGGGCCCGTCCCCAACCACGAAGTCCGGGAGCGGCTCCAGGCGGCCGACCTGTTCGTGTTGCCGTGCCGCATCGCCAGGTCTGGGGACCGCGATGGCATTCCGGTCGTCTTGATGGAGGCCATGGCATCCGGCGTGCCCGTGATCGCAGGCGACATTCCGTCGATCCGCGAGCTGGTCGCGCACGACAAGAGCGGCTTGCTCGTGGCCCCCGAGTCGGGCGCGGAGCTGGGCGCTGCGATCACCCGGCTGCTTCGCGACGACGAAGCGCGCGACCGGATGGCCCGTGGGGGCCGAGCACGCGTGGTCGAGGAGTTCGACCTGAGCCTCAACGTTGGCCGCATCGCCGCCTCCATCGCTCGGGCGCATGGTGTCGAGCTCGATGCCGCAGGGTCTCCTCGCTGAAGGGCGCCGTCCTCATGAACGCCAAGAGCCGCGACTACCTCGTCATCTGCCCCTGCCGCGACGAAGCGGCCTACCTGCAGCGGACGATCGACACCCTCATCGCGCAAACCGTGCAGCCGAAACTTCTGCTCGTCGTCGACGATGGCTCCACCGACGCCACGCCGGATGCCA
>CAYGTG010000494.1:0-6365 GCA_964352485.1 uncultured Nannocystaceae bacterium
CACTTCGCTCCCGACATCGCCGGTCCTGCCGACATGCAGGCGGCGATCGAGATCGCCGCCATGAAGGGCGTGCCATGAGCCAGCCTGTTGGAATCGTCGGCGGCGGCGCGTTCGGTCGTGCTCTGGCGACGGCCGCCGCACGCGTCGACCGGTCCGTGATCAGCTGGAGTCGAACCCCGCGAGACTTCGAGCACCCCAAAGTCAGCGTCTCGTCCGATCTCGCGTCCCTGCGATCGGCTGAGCTGTTGTTCCTCGCGGTTCCATCGCCGCATGTGCCGGCGTTGTGCGAGGAGTTGGGCCGCCATCTGGACGGGGCACATCTGGTGGTCCACGTCAGTCGCGGACTCGTTGGGGATAAGCTCGAGACGCTGACCGAGATCATCCGCGAGACCACGCCGGTGCGCCGGGTCGGTGCGCTCGCTGGCCCCCTTGTGGCCCGTGGCCTCGAGCAGGGAGAGCCAGGCGGGGGGATCGTGGGCACGCTGTTTCCCGAGGTTGCCGAAGCCGTCCGCGAGGCGCTTGGAGGCCCGACCCTGCGCATCTACGACACCGACGACGTCCTCGGAGTGGAGCTTGCGTCGGCGTTCGTCGGCCTGGTGACGCTCGCGATGGGCTATGCCAAGGCCGCCGGCTTCGGTCCTGGGACGCTGGCAGTGCTGGCCACTCGCGGCCATGGCCGAGGACGGTCGACCCGAGCTGGACCTCGGACGGGCCCTGGCCGCGGGGGAGCCCATCGACCAAGCCGCAGGGCGCCTGGGTGCCTACGTCGAGGGGGTGCGCATCGCCGAGCAGATCGTGCAATTCGGCGCTCGCAACCAGGTGGAGACACCGTTGGCCGCGACGATGGCAGGACTGATGAACGGTACGCTCGACAAGGCGCAAGCTGCCGCTGCGCTCATGCGTCGACCCAGCGGCGGCGAGTGACCCGAGGGGGCCGCTGGAACCCCGAGGAGCCCGGTCCGCTCCAACCCACGCGGTCCTGCGGCCCCGCTGCGAGCACGCACAGACCGCGGGGGCGCAGCCGTCAGCGGATGAAGATCGAACCTGCGGCCCAGGGAAACCAGCCCTCGTCCTGGGAGCCTTCTTCGCCCCAGCCGATGCGAAAGTCCGCTGTCGCAGCGACGGCGTAGCTCGAGGTGCCGGCCGGCCACGGAACGAGCTCGTCGGTGGTGTCGACATCGGTGCCTTCGGCGGCAAAGCTCGTCACCGGTCCCGCCTCGTCCGCAGACCCGAACGAGATGTCGCCGTGCGTACCCTGGTGGCAAAGGTCCCAGACGCTTTGTTGGAACGGACCGATGTCGGCGGTGTTGCCAGGTCCCGACCCGAACGCTTGTGCCTGGTAGTCCGACAGATAGAACTCGGTGAACGTGGGCACGAAGGTGAAGGTGTAGTGGTACGTGTGTACGCCGTTGCCAACATCTTGGGTGAACGGGCGGCACTGTTCGTCGATGCCCTCGATCGCGGCAGCTTCGACCGCGACGAGGGTTCCACTGAGCGCGCTGGAAATGCACGGCGTGATCTCGGTCCATCCCCCGCCATCGGTCGTCATGTCGCAGTTGGTCTCGAAGGGGTCGAGTCCGCCGGGTCCGTCCGGGTCGAGCTCGTAGGGCCCATCTTCGGCGGCGGGGTCGTCCAACAAGATGTCGAGGCACGACGCCGGGATCGGGGTGCACACGCTGTCGATGCAGTTGTCGGCCACACAATCCGAGTCGAGCTCGCAGTTCTCCCCGTCCTCGCAGGCGCCGCAGTCGAGGCCGCCGCAGTCGACGTCGGTCTCGTCGCCGTTTTGGACCCCGTCGTCGCACGCGGGCGCCGTACACGTACCGGCTTCGCAGACGCCAGAGGTGCAGTCGGTCCCGGCCATGCAGTTCTCCCCGTCATCGCACGGGTCACAGCTCATGCCGCCGCAGTCGACGTCGGTCTCGGTGCCGTTTTGAACGCCGTCGTCGCACGCCGGCGGTGTGCATGTCCCGTCGGTGCAGACCCCCGACGCGCAGTCGTTCGCCTCCACGCAGACATGGGTGTCGTCGCACGGTCCGCACTCCGAGCCGCCGCAATCGATGTCGGTCTCGACTCCGTTCTGCTCGCCGTCCCTGCAGGTCGGTGCAACGCAGACGCCTTCATCGCAGACGCCCGAGGCGCAGTCCGAGCCCTCGTCGCAGCCACCGCCATTGCCACACGGGACGCAGCTCGTTCCGCCGCAGTCGACGTCGGTCTCGTCGCCGTTTTGGATCGCGTCATCGCATGCTGGCGCGGAACAGGTGTTGTCGGTGCACACACCCGATGCACAGTCTCCAGGCTCGCTGCAGCCGCCTCCATCACCACACGGTGTTTCGCAAACGCCGCCGCAGTCGATGTCCGCCTCCCCGTCGTCGAGGGCTCCGTTCGCGCAGCTGCCCCCGCTCGCGTCGGTGTCGGTGCTCGCGTCGGTGTCGGTGCTCGCGTCGGTGTCGGTGCTCGCGTCGGTGTCGGTCCCGGAGTTGGAGTTGGAGTTGGAGTCGGTCTCACCGGAGGTCTGGGTCACGGTGGCTTCGGTATCGAGCGGAATCGCCGGGCCCCCGCTCGAACTCCCGCCCGCGCTGCCATCGCCCACTGCGGCGCAGTTGCTCGTGTCGTCCTGCAGGATGCCGTCGTCTTCGCACGTTCCCGCACATCCGGAAACAAGGCTGGCCGCGATGGCCGTCGTCCCGAGCCAGGAAACCTTCCTCAATGTCATGCCCCGATCTCCTTCAAGATGTCTGCCAAAACCGGACATTCACGCCGCCGCACACTTGGTTCGAGTTCCGGCCGTGCGCGGGGCAGTCTGCCCCGACAAAAATTGTCTCTCAGCGCCGCGTTGCGGCCGCAGAACGCCGACGAGGGCTCCCTCGGGGCACCTGCGCGCATCCTCGGCAGCTGTCTGCCGGTTGGCGAAAGTCCGCCGTGCTCAGCCCGGTCGGCTCGTCTTGCCCGGCTCGTCCTCGACGACGGCCTCTGGAAAGACGCGGGCCGTTCGGTACGCCTGGACCTCACTGCCCGGCGCGCCGGCGGCCGCCTCGGATTCATACGCCTCGAAGACGACGGCATCGAAGCGCTTGGCGATCTCGGGGTGTTGCATGCCCAGGTGCACGAGCAAGGCGTCGGCCTCCTGGTCGAGCGCCTCTTGAATGAGGCCGGTTGGCGTCACGTACCGGATGACCGCGGAGAGGTCGCTTTGCGTCGCGGTCACCGAGAACCCTTGCACGTCATACCGGCGGCCGCCGACCTCCCAAACCCCGAGCTGTTGTTGGAACTCCTTGCTGTCGGCAACCGCGTCGAGCTTGTCGGCGATGGCTAGGGCGCGATCGAGCTTTACGGATCCACCACGGTTGGCCAGCTGGTCGGCCAGGGCAAGGACGAGGTAGGCCTCGATGACGCGGCGTTGTTTGACATACGCATCGGCGAGCCGCTCATAGTCGTCGGCGCGGCGATTTCGGTACGCAGCCAAGCCAACATGCACACCCAACACTCGCCATGCGTCCCCGTGCCGCCGCAGCTGTACGGTGGTCGCGAAGCCGAAGGGGTCGCCGCCGCTGAAGAGGTTCACCACCGCGACGTCTTCATCGCCTGCATTGGTGATGAGGGTCAGCCCGTCTGGGGCTCCCTGTGGGCCACAGCGGACGCGGGCCAACGCCGACGCTCCGCCACGTATGTCGACGGCGTAGGCGTGGGTCACCTCGGCCGTCTTCGCTCCGCTCTCGAGCCGGCGCTGCATGGACGCGAGCGCGGTGGTGAGGCCCTCGCGCTGGTCTTCTCGGCGGGCCTGGGGATGCAAAGAACTCCAAAGCGTGTCGAGGTCACCGCCCCGCAATTGAGCGAACGCGGCCTGGGCTGTGGAGTGGATCGCCTCCCGCTCGGCGTCCGGCAGGGCGGTGGTCGGCTCACAGCTCGCCCCGACTTTGGCAGCGGCTGCTGCATCACCGGACCCGTTGGGTTTGGCCGCAGAGGTCTCTTCATCTCCGCCGCACCCCGGGACGAAGAGTGCGATGGCGAGGGCCGTTGCAGCGCGACGCATCGCCGGGTTCTAGCAATCCCCGGGTGCAGACGCGAACGCACCGGTCCCACGGCTGCCACCGCGCTAAGTCCGCCACATCGCCCGGTGGATGCTGGCGTGATGAGCGCGTGACAGAATGGCAGGCCGTGGCCGACGTGGTGACAAAGCGGCGAGCAGCGGTCACCGGGACATGCTCAAATGGTTGGAATCACCAGCCAAAGTCGCGGCTCGAATGTTGCTGAAGTCTCAGTGCGCCCGCCTGGAGTCCTGCCATGTCCACTCGCCTTCCGCCCGATCCTACCGTCCTTGTCGTCGATGACGAAGCCAGCATCCTCGAGGCCCTCGCCAAGGTTCTCACCAAGGAGGGGCTGCACGTCGTCACCGCCAAGAACGGGCGCGAGGCCCTCGATGTCGCCCGGGCGCGGCCGATTCACGTGATGATCACTGACCTGCGGATGCCGACCATGGGCGGCGACGACCTCCTCAAGGCGGTCAAGGCGGTGACGCCTGAGGTCGAGGTCATCCTGATGACCGCCTACGGCACGGTCGAGGTCGCGGTCGAGGCGATGAAGCATGGCGCGTATGACTTCATCTCAAAGCCGCTCAAGCGGGCCACGGTGGTCGCTACGGTGCGCAAGGCCTTCGACAAGGTCGGCCTGATGGCGGAGAACCGCGAGCTTCGGGCCCAGCTCGAAGACAAGCGCTCTCGGGAGATCGTGGGGCACTCGCAGGTCCTGCGGGCCACCTTGGAGATGGCCGAGCAGGCGGCGAACTCCTCGGCGACCGTGCTTCTGCTCGGAGAGAGCGGAACCGGCAAAGAACTGCTCGCCCGCCACATTCACAACCACAGCCCCCGGGTGAACAACACCTTCGTGCCGGTCAACTGTGCTGCGCTTCCCGAGACGATCCTCGAGTCCGAGCTGTTCGGGCACGAAAAGGGCGCGTTCACCGGGGCGATCCGCAACCGCGACGGTCGCTTCAAGGAGGCCTCCGACGGCACGCTCTTCTTGGACGAGATCGCGGAGATTACTCCCTCGGTCCAGGTCAAGCTGCTGCGCGCACTTCAGGAGGGGGAGATCGAGCCCGTGGGCGGTCAGCGGACCAAGGTCGATTTCCGACTGCTGTGCGCAACCAACCGGGACCTCAGCGAGGAAGTGAAGCTTGGCAGCTTCCGCGAGGATCTCTTCTATCGTATCAACGTCATCCCGATTCGCATCCCGCCCCTGCGCGACCGCGCTGAAGACATTCCTCTGCTCGCCGATCACTTCCTGCGGATGTACGCCGCCAAGCACCAAAAAACCGTCTACGGATTTGCCGAGGATGCCCTGCATGCGATGGGCAGCTACGGATGGCCGGGCAACGTTCGCGAGCTGGAGAACGCGGTCGAGCGTGCGGTTGTGTTGTGCCGCGGCGAAGCGGTGCTGGTCACCGACCTTCCTCCCGAGCTTCGGGACCCAGGCGCCGGTCAGGGGCGGCAGATCACCTTCTCGGTGGGGAGTCCGATCGCGGAGATCGAGCGTCGCATGATCAGCGAGACCCTCAAGTTTACCCGGGGCGACAAACGCCTGGCGGCGGACCTCTTGGGCATCGCGACGCGCACCATCTATCGGAAGCTCGAGTCGGGCTTCGTCGCAGATCCGCATCGCGGTTCGGAGACGACGCCGGCGCTGGAGACCGCCGAGGCCGACGCCGGTTCCGGCGCTGAGCCTTCCTCCGACACCGCCTCCGAGTTGGACGGAGTGCTTCACTAGAGTCCGCCCTCGTTTGGGGAACGAACTCGACGCCAGCTTGGCCCATCTCAACCCGTCACAACCCATCACAACCCATCACATCATGGAAGCCTTGTTCAAGAAGTACTTCTGGGTGGTCCAAGGGATCGGCTTGGCCGTGATCGCGGGCTTGGCTGCCAGTGCTGTGGTGACACAGCTGGGCACGATGTTCGCTCTGGATACCAACGCCTCTGGATCCGACGAGGACGGAGACACCGACGGCGAGGATGACGATGGGGCGGACGCGCCGCCCAAGAAGCGTCGTCCCTCATCTCGGTCGGGGTCGAGTAGCTTCAATCAGGCGTCCACCCTCGCGTCCGCCAAGCGCAAGACGTCCGAAGACGTGCAGAAACACAATATCTTCTGCCCCTCGTGCGTGCCGGTGGTGGAGACGCCGGTCGCCGAGGCTCCGGTCGAGCTGGGCGGGCGCCCCGACGGCATTCAGCCCGGTGAGGTGAAGTCCACCCTGGCGCTTCAGCTGCTGGCGACCATGGAATCCACTGAGCCAGACTTGTCACTGGCGACCATCTACGACGCCGACGTTCAGATCACGGGCGCCTATCGCCGCGCCGATGCGATCCGCA
>CAYGTG010000495.1:0-6351 GCA_964352485.1 uncultured Nannocystaceae bacterium
TCGGCGATCGAAGTCCGCACCCCCAGCGGCGCGCGGCGACGCCAGGTGGAGGGCGAGACGAAGCTCGGTCTCAGCGAGGCAGGCGTTCCCCTCGTCGTGCGGACCGAACTTCGTGATTTTGACCCGCTGCGTGGCACCGCGGTGCAGGAGATCTCGGCGTCGTGGAACCGCACGGACACTGGGGATCAAGGCACCACCGACGTCCAGGACATCGACGACCCCTGCGACGCCGACTATGTCGGAACCACGCCGTGCATGGACACGCCGCCGCCCCAGCCCTGATGCAGACGCGCCCCCTTGGCTCCCTTGTCGTGCCAGCGGAGGCCCTGGCGAGGCGAGTCGCCGGCGCCATGTTGCGTCGCCTCGGCCTGCGGTGAATCGACTCGCCCGCCGCCACCGACGTGATCGTTCCAAGGTCGGTCGAGTCCCCCGCGTCGACCTCGTAGCTCGCCGTCGCACCACCCCCTTCTCCGCCGTCGGGGTCCACGACCATCAGCCGCCCCTCGCCCGCGGGGACTCCGGAGAGTTCGAACTTTCCGCGGCGGTCCGTCCGAGGGCCACCGCCCATGAGCATCTGCAGCCCGGAGCCAACGTTGGGAAGGCCATCCTTGGGCTGGGCGATGACCAACAGGCCACCCAGCGGCTCTCCGGCAGCACTGACCACGGTTCCGGTCAGGACTCCGAACGCTTCGAGTTCGAGATCAACAGCCGCCGAAACGCCCTGCTCGATCTCGATTTCGGACGTTGCTGTCCCCGAGTCCGCTTGGGCTTCGACGGTGTAGGTCCCAGGGTCGAGGTCTTGCAGGGAGAATTCGCCCTTGTCGTTTTGGATCCGCTTCGAGCGGGCGGTCGGACCCTTGAGCGTCAGGGTGTACGCGGCGACCGGCTTCGTGCCGTCGCGAAGCTGCCCGCGAACGCTCGCGAGGGCCTCGAGCGCCAGCGTCACGTCGCTGCCGAGCGAGACGCCTTCTTTCGACACCCTCAGGCCGCCGCCGGCCGCCTCCGCGGTCACGCGATAGCTGCCCTCGCGGAGTTTACCTGCGCTGAGATATCCCTCCTCGACCGGGCCTGGCGCCGAATTGTTCCAGGGAGCGGAGCGCTTCAGGTTCGCGCTGGCTCACACGTAGCGCCGCGGCACCCGCTTGGACACCCCGCAGGTGACCTCGTAGCTGATCGTTCCGGACCACTGCGCCATCTCGTGCAGGTCGATCCGACCCAAGCCCTGCGTTCCAAGCATCGTCACCGCTTCGCCGGCACGCACACCCGGAAGGTCGGTGACGTCGAGCATGCTGACGTCCATCGTGATGCTGCCGACGACTTCGCATCGGTGGCCGCGGACGAGCATCTCGGCCGAACCGCTCATGTTCCGGGGATACCCGTCGGCGTACCCCACCGGGACGATCGCCAAGCGGGAGGGCCTGTGCAGCTGGGCCTTCCCGCCGTACGAGACCCGCACCCCCGCGGGCACTTCCCGCACGGCCAGCACCGAGCTCCGCATGCTCATCGACTCCCGCAGGCCCGCGAGTTGAACATCCGGGGCCGCGGCCGAGCCATACAGGGCGATCCCCGGACGGACCATGTCGAAGTGCGCGCTGGGGAATCGCACCAAGCCCGCGGAGTTGCAGGCGTGACGCAGCGGAGGGGAGAACCCGGCCGCGGAGATGGTGCCCAGGCAGTCCTCGAACGTGGTGAGCTGCCTCTTGGACGAGAGCTCGTCGCCGCGGTCATCGGCGCACGCGAGATGGGTCATGACCCCTTCAAACATGACCGTCTGCCCTTGGTCCTGGGCGAACCAGTCCAGCAGAGGGGAGAGCTCGCCTGGCAACACCCCGAGGCGGGTCATTCCGGTGTCGATCTTCACGTGCACCCGCGCAGCTCGAGCACCGGCGCGACGGACCGCTTCGCTCAGCCGCTCGAGTTGCGCGACCGACCAGATCACCGGGGTCAGCTGCCGATGGACCAGCACGTCCGCAGACGCCGGGACCACGCCACCGAGCACGACGATGGGCGCGAGCACGCCGGCTTCGCGCAGGTGCACCCCTTCCTCCACCAGGCTGACGGCCAAACCCCAGGCGCCAGCGTCGACAAAGGCCGCGGAGGCCTGCGCTGCGCCATGCCCATAGGCGTCGGCCTTGACCACCGCCAGCACGCGAGCGCTGCCCACGTGCGCCTGTACGGCCGCCAGGTTGTGCCGCAGGGCCCCAAGGTCGATCTGGGCAAACGTAGGGCGCACCTCGACACCCGCGGTCGCCGGGGACGTCTCAAGGTGCTTGGCTGCCGGACCCATCGCCGTTCTTATACGCCTCGTCATCGAGCGCTGACAAACGTACGAAGGCCCCCTCGAACTTCCGAGGAGACCTTCATTCTGCGCGATCCGGTCCCGACCGGCAGAGATTGGTGGCGCGGTCGGAGTCAGGCTGCCGACGCCTCAGCCTCACCGCTGACGAGGCGCTCGTCGAGAATCATGCGCCGACCGCTGGAGCTCACGAGACCGTTGCGGGCCATGGCGCTGAGCGTCCGCGAGACCGTCTCGCGACACGAACCGACCATTCGTGCCAGCTCCGACTGGGTCGGCACCGGCGCGAGGATCCAGTCGCTGCTCTGGGGGGAGCGACGGCCCTGCCGCTGGGCAAGACGCACGAGGGTGCGACGCAGCCGCTCCTCGACGTCGTGCAGCGCGAGGCCGCTTGCGACGTTCTCGATGTCGCGGATCTTGGTGGACATCAGGCGCATGAGCCGGACGAGGGTCTCGGGGTGGCGCCGGACATGGGCGGCAACGACGTCCGCAGGGATGTGCAGCAGCTCGCTGGGGGTGGCCGTCACGGCCGTGCTCGACATGGGCATGTCGTCGAACGCGCAGCCTTCTCCGAGGACGTCGCCGGGCCCCAGCGAGCTCAGAATTAAATCACGGCCGGCTCCTTCTCGGACCAGGTTCACCCGGCCACGCAGGACGATGTAGAGACCCTCGGACGGAGATCCCTCTTCGAGCAGGACCGATCCGGAGGTCTTGCGGAGCCGGACCGACGCCGATGCCAGCGTCGCGACTTCCTCGGGACGCGCCGCCGTGAACGGCTCGACGACCGCGATCACCTCGGGAACGGGAAGTCGTTCGAGGGGGATGGCGGGGCGGCGGGAGTCGGCGAGGGAGCGCATGTCTATCCCCATAAGCGAGGACCGTGCCAGACCGCACAACCCGCCGCGACTTTCTATCACAATGTAATTACTTGCCTTTTTACGAACATGCGTTTTTGCCCCAGGGACTACCTCTGTTGCAGAAATCATACAGTGGTGGAAAGGCACCACGCTCGGCCGTGGCAAGAAGCCTCGGGATCCCCACCGCGCCGCACCTGGCCGCCGCCCGCGCGCGTGACGTCGGAGCGTCGCATTGGTATCCCGCGATGGTGCAAGACGTGTACGTCAACGGCGAGACTCGCCCCGTCGAGACGGGAAGCAGCGTCGCCGATTTGCTCCGCAGCCTCGGCCTGCAGTCGCGCCACGTCGCGGTGGAACGCAATCGAGAGATCGTTCCTCGTGACGCCCACGCGGTCACGTGCCTGACCGCGGGAGACCGGCTCGAGATCGTCACATTCGTCGGAGGAGGCTGATCGTGTCCCACGCAACCACAACCGAAACTTCCAAAGACACCTGGACCCTCGCCGGTCGCACGCTGCACTCCCGCCTCCTGGTCGGGACGGGCAAGTACAAAGATGCAGACGAGACGAACGCCGCGCTCGAGGCCTCCGGCGCAGAGATCGTCACCGTCGCGCTGCGTCGCGTGGATCTCAAGGCCAAGGACAACCTCTTGAGCTGGCTCGACCGCGACAAGTACACGCTGCTCCCCAACACGGCCGGGTGTTACAGCGCGGATGAGGCGGTCCGAACCCTTCGCCTCGCGCGAGAGCTCGGGATCGCAGACCTCGTCAAGCTCGAGGTCATCGGCGACCCCAAGACGCTCCTGCCCGACAACGAGCAAACCTTGCGCGCGGCACAACAGCTGATCGACGACGGCTTCACGGTGCTGCCCTATGTCTCCGACGACCCGATCGTCTGTCGGAAGCTCGAGGACATGGGCTGTGCGGCGGTCATGCCCTTGGCCGCACCGATCGGCAGCGGGATGGGCATCCGCAACCCGCACAACCTGCGGCTCATCCTCGAGCAAGCGAACATTCCGGTGATCGTGGATGCGGGGGTGGGCACTGCGAGTGACGCTGCGGTCGCGATGGAGCTCGGCTGCCAGGGCGTCCTGATGAACACCGCGATCGCAGCCGCCAAGGACCCGGTTCAGATGGCCGAAGCCATGCGGCTGGGCATCGACGCCGGCCGCAAGGCGTTTCTCGCGGGCCGGATGCCGATTCGCGCTCATGCCCACGCATCGAGCCCGGCTGCCGGACTCATCGAGTGACACCGCGACTCATGGCCATCACGCCCCCCCAGGGGCCGGTGGCGGCCACGCCTGTCGAGGTTGCCGTGGACCTCGGGATTCCGCTGCGCGTGCTGTTGCGGGATCCGGACTCGGACCCCGCCGACATGCTGCGGCCGGAACACCGCTTGGGGTGCCTGCTGCGGGCAGCGGGGGCCGCTGGAGTCCCCGTGATGGGGTCCTGTGCGGTGCACGAGTTCCCACGCTTTGCGCCGATCGCCGCCGACGCGGGCCTGTGCGGCGTGCAGCTTCGCGGCGATCCGAGCGAGGACGACCTCCTGCGCGCCCGCTCAGCCTGGCCGCAGGCGGTCCTTGGAGCCTCTGTGCACGGGGATGCAAGAGCGGTCGCGGCAGACTACCTGGTCTTCGCCCCGGTGTTTGCGCCCCAGACCCCCACAACGTTCGAGAAGCGCCCCATGGGCGTCGAGGCGCTGGCGGCATGGTGTGCGCGCCATCCGCGAGTCTTCGCCCTGGGCGGGGTCACGCCGCAGAACGCGGGCGCCTGCGCTGCGGCGGGCGCCTATGGGCTGGCCGGGATATCCACTTTCTTGGGCCCAGCGCACGCCGTCGCCGACACTGTGCGAGCGTTGGCCGGTGCGCTGACGTCTGCACGCGATGTTCCGCCGAGCCCGAGAGGATGAGCCGCCCGCGCCCCCGTCTGGGCGAGGCTGGTCCTCACGCATTGCGTGGCTGACCTTGGTCGGCGGGGCCGCGCTGGTCGTCGTGCGCATGAGCTTCGCGACCGTCGTCCAGGTCCATGGCGACGGCATGGCCCCCACCCTGGTCGACAGCGACCACGTGGTGATCACCCGCGACCCCTGGAGCCTGGAGCGCGGCGACATCGTCCTGTACGACCCGGGCATGGCGAAGCCGGGGTCCTGGGAAGAGACCGAACTCGAGCATCCCAACGGTGTGCCGGCCGAGGCGGGTCGTCCCGACGTCCGCCAAGATCCTCAGGGGGTCCTCAAGAACACCGGCATCGCGACCTCCGTCGTCGACCGGGAAGAACTCGACGCCAACTGGGAGCAGGTCCAGTCCCGCAGCGAGGGGATCGTCAAAGTCGATCGAGGACCGCTTCGCTTGGGTCGCGTCCTCGCGGTCCCTGGAGACGCCGTCGAGTTTCACGGGCCCTTGGGCGCGCTGGGGTTGTCCATCAACGGCGACCCGGTCCCGTCCAAGCTCGCCGACCCGATCCGGATCCGGCTCCAAGAAGGCGGCGCCGCGCTGCGGACCCTCGCCTACGAGACCACCGATGCACGCCGCTACCCCGTGCTCGTGCGCGCCGAACCGACCCCGGTGCGCTGGCCTGGACTCGAGCTTCCCCCGCCCCAACTCGGACCCGTGCAAATGGAGGCTCCCGGCTTCCTGATCGTCGCCGACAATCGCGACGGCGGCGCATGCTGTGACTCCCGCGCGCTGGGCTGGCTCCCCCAAGACGCCGTGCGCGGCCGCGTCCTGCTGCGGCTGACCGGAGATCCCGCCGCGACCCCCGATCTCGATCCCAGCGCCCGCGGCGTGCTGTGGAAGCCCTGAGCCGTCCCCGCGGTCTTGGACCCAGCGAGCGCCTTCGGGCAAGAGAGCCCTTCCACCGCGAATTTGCGCTTGACGCTCCCCCAGCGGGGTCGTAGAACCTGCGCCCACGCCGTTGTAGCTCAGTTGGTAGAGCAGCTGATTCGTAATCAGCAGGTCAGCGGTTCAACTCCGCTTAACGGCTCTCGAGACCCCGCCCTTACCCGGCGGGGTTTTGTTTTTGGGGATCACGAGTCGCCCCCCCGAACGCACCTCATTCTCGTTCGAGAGACGCCGGCGCAAGCAACGAAGAAACGCCCCGTCCGCTTCGAGCTCGGAGCGGGGCGTTCTTCGTGAACACGCAGTGACTACTGGCCGAGGTACTCGAGCACGCGGGTAACCGCCCACTGCGGCATGGTCCC
>CAYGTG010000496.1:0-6344 GCA_964352485.1 uncultured Nannocystaceae bacterium
GATCGTCGCGGCTGCCGACGCGCTCCCCGACGGTGTGTATGCCCTCGCGTACGAGGCGATGAACCCCTACGCCCACGCCCCGCTGCTGCACGCGTTCGGCGGCACCATGTTGGGCGAGGATGACAGCTTCGGCATGGTCGGTCCGCAAGCCGAGGCTTCGGTTGCGTTCGCACTCTCGCTGGTCCAGGCGGGCGTCGTCCCCTCCGACGCCGATGGTGCGCTCGTCACCAACCTGTTCCGCTCGGGCAAAGCCGCGTACGCGATGAGTGGGCCCTGGCTCGCCTCGGATCTCGAAGGAGGCGTGTCCTACGAGGTCGTCCCCCTTCCCCCGCTCGCCCAGAGCGGGCGGCCTCTTGCACCGTTCCTGACGGTGGAGGCCGTGATGCTCAGCCCCAAGGGCGCCAGCTCGAGCGTTGCCCGCGACCTCGCGCGGCACATCGCAGGGAAGGACGCGGCCTCCGATCGGCAGCGGAGCGCGCGGGTCCCTTCGGCGCGCCTCGACGTCCCCTCCACCGACGCGTTGCTGACGGCATTCTCGACCCAGGCGAAGACCGCCATTGCGATGCCCACCTCAGCGGCCATGCGCTCTACATGGGAGCCGGCCCGCCAAGCGCTCCGCAAAATCCTGCGGGGCCAGGCTGATCCCAAAGCGGCGCTGGCCGAGGCGCAGCGCCGGTATCGCGACGTCCGGCGACCACCGCCTCCGCCCGCGTCCCCATGGCCCGCAATCGTCCTCGCCGCGCTCTCGCTCGTCGGGGCCATGGTTTGGGTTGCGCGATCCCGCCGGGCGAACCACGGGCCCACGCTCCGGGAGAGCGCGCACGCCTACCGCTACCTCGTTCACGCGATCGTAGCCGTCGGCGTGCTGGTCATCCTCCCGCTGTCGGTCGGCGCCGGCACATCCCTCTTTGCAGGCCCCTCGACCGGCATGCACTACGTCGGCCTCGGCAACTTCGGCGAGATCCTGACCGCGCGCGGAGGCGAGCTGCTCGGGTCGGGTTCGTTCTACCTGGTCCTGCTCGTGACCCTGCTGTGGACCGTCGTCAACGTCGTGTTCCACCTCGGCATTGGACTCGCCGTCGGCCTGCTGCTCTCGCGTCCCCTGCTGAGGATGAAGGCCGTGTACCGCGTCCTGCTGATCGTGCCCTGGGCCGTCCCCAACTACGTCACCGCGCTGGCGTGGAAGGGCATGTTCCACCGGCAGTTCGGCGCCGTGACGGGCATGATCAACGCGATCAACGACCTGCTCGGAACGTCCCTCGAACCGATCTCCTGGTTCGCCCAGTTCTCGACCGCGTTCACGGCCAACGTCGCGACGAACGTATGGCTCGGGTTCCCCTTCATGATGGTCGTCACCATCGGTGCGCTCACCTCGGTCCCCAAGGACGTGCTCGAGGCCGCGGAAGTCGACGGCGCGTCACGTTGGCAGCGGCTCACCCAGGTCACCCTGCCGATCATCCGTCCCACGCTCATGCCGGCGGTCACGCTCGGAGCGATCTGGACGTTCAACATGTTCAACGTCGTGTTCCTCGTCTCCGGCGGTGACCCGGACGGCAGCACCGACATTCTGGTCTCCGACGCGTACCGCTGGGCGTTCACCCGCGAGGCGCAGTATGGGTACGCAGCCGCCTACGCGGTGCTCATCTTCTTGATGCTGTTCTTTGGCACCAAGCTCCTCGACCGCTGGAAGGCGCGCTGGTCCGGGAGCGGACGCGGGGAGTCCACGCCATGACGCGCGCGGCCAAGCTCGAGTCGGTCGTGGTGCACGTCGTCCTCGTGTGCGCGGTGATCTTCGCCCTGTACCCGGTGCTCTGGGTCGTCGCCCTCGCGCTGTCAGGCACGCCGTCCCCGGAGCCCCACGCCATTCCGATTCCCTCCGAGCCCACGCTCGAGCACTTCGAGGCGGTCGCGACAGCCTCGCGGATCACGCCCGAGGGAGAGACCATCTGGCTGTTCGGGCGGCAACTGCTCAACTCGCTCGTGGTCTCCACCGCAACGGCCGCGGTGGGGGTCCTCATCGCGATCCCTGCGGCCTACGCGTTGGCTCGGTTCGAGTTCGCGGGCAAGCAAGCCGGCACCCGCAGCCTGCTCGCCACGCAGATGTTCCCAGCGGTCGCGAGTGCCATCCCGCTGTACCTGGTGCTCGATGCAGTGGGGCTGCTCAACACCCGCACCGGGCTGGTGCTTTGCTACGCGAGCACGTCGGTTCCGTTCGCCATCTTCCAGCTGCGCGCCGCCTTCGAGTCGATCCCCATCGACCTGGAGGAGGCCGCCATGGTGGATGGGGCGACGCAGTTTCAGGCGTTCGTGAAGGTGGTCCTGCCCATCGCACGCCCAGCCATCGCCGTACCACTTTGTTCGCGTTCATGAGCGCGTACAACGAGTTTATCCTCGCAGCCACGTTCCTCGACGACGAGTCGATGTTCACACTGCCGGTCATGCTGCAGCGCTTCATCGGGGAATACGACGCGCAGTGGGAGAAGTTCGCAGCGGGCGCGATCATCGTCAGCGTGCCGGTGATGGCCCTCTTCTACTACGTGCAGCGACACCTCGTCGCCGGGTTGGCGTCCGGCGGCGTCAAGGGCTGAGACCTCCGGGCCGCAATCCACCGGCAGTTCGGGCCGCTCAGTCTTCGAAGGCCGTGGCGTCGATCCGGCACGCCGCAGCGTCGCCTTCGCTGTAGCCACCGAGCCCACGATACGGCGCATTGACCTCAGCCCACGTCAGCGAGAAGCCGGGGTCAAAACACTCCTCGAGCACGAGGTCACCGAAGAGCAGGTCGCCTTCGCCTTCGACTTCGAGGACCTGGGCGCGCGCACGCCCCGACTCGGACCCGTCCCAAACCATGTCCACGGTCATACGCTCCCGCTCGGGGCCGCTCCATCCCTCTTCGTCAAACGTGCCCCAGGTCGCAAAGTGGAACGACCCGGCGCCACTGTCTTCGCGCTCGAACGCGTAGACCTCGTCCCGGTACTCGAGGTCTTCCTCGTCGTTGGCGTAGTGGAACCCATCGAAGCGGATCTCGACCGTCTTGGCCTTCGATTCCAACTCGCGGTCGAACGAGACCTCGATCGCCCCGCCGAAGTCATCGCTTCCACCGATCTCCTTGCGCAGCGCATCGATCCCATGGATCGCATCGAAGTCGATTCGGATGCTCCCGGTGCGAGCATCATCGGTCTCGGTGAGTTCGCCGGAGAACACAATGGCCAGCTCAGAGGCCGATGACCCCGCAGGCCCGGCAAGCACTTCGAATCCACCGCGCGCCGCGTCGCCCTCAATCCGGATCATCGCCGTCAGCTCGTCTGTGTCGTCGGTTTCAAAGGGACCGTAGATTCGCCAGTCTCCATCCGTTCGGGTGGGCTCGTGCTTGGAAAGCTCGGTGAGCATTTCACCGAACGAGCCGACCATCTCCCCGACCCAGCTGTTCACGTCGCCGATGACCTCGTCCGCAAGTTCCATGACCTCGCCCCGGCCTCCCAGCGCTCGCAGATTCCCGGTCGGTACTTCGATGCTGACGTCATCCGCATCGAATGTGGGTGTGGGTGCGACGTCGGTGTCGAAACAACCGGTGAGCGTGGCGGTCAGGGTGGCGGCGAGCATCCAGTTCGAGCGCATGTCCCGGTAATTATGCGCGTGGCATGCCGCCGTCTTTGCCGCAGGAAGCCCAGTGATCTCGGGGTCTCTGGGCTCCGCAGCGTGTTGCACGGCAGCGCTGTTGCACATCGCGACGCCGCGCCTCGCCACGCCAGCGGCGCAGGTGCGATGAGCCCCCACCTGCACAGCGTCGCGCTCCGATGGCCCATGCCCAAGCGCGGTTGACTGCCCCCCACTGCCAGACGACGATCGTCCTCGATGAAGGCTCGCCTCCTCGCGTCTGCACTCGCGGTCACAATGCTCCCCTCCTGCGCCCGAATCATGCACCCCGAGCGGACCGGGAACAGCAACGGCGATATCGACATCGGCCCGCTCATCGTCGACTGTCTGCTGTTCATCCCTGGGATCCTGCCGGGCGCCATCGCGCTGGCTGTCGACTTTGGGACCGGAGCGATCTTCATCAACAGCCGATCAAGCCGGGCCCAGGACGTACCCCGCGAAGGGGCTTTGGCCCTGCGTCCGCAGCGAGTCCCCGACGGCTCGGTCCTGCACGGACGCGTCATCGATCAGGACGGCACCGTGCTCAGCGAAGATGCCGCGATGGGAACCGGGCGCCGGGCGGACCTCAGCCTCCCGCTCGAGCCGGCCGCGGCTGCGCATGCCGACGAGACCGACGTCCCGCTGACGCTCGAGCTGCAGCTCGATGATGGGCCGATCGCGACGCAGCGCCTCGTGATGCGCTGAGCCTCAGCCACCGCGCGCAGGCTCGATTCCAAGCGGCGCCATGCCGTATCGACCCTGGGCGCGAAGACCTTTAGAGGATGCAGCACCCAGCCGCCGTGACGATCGCGAAGGATCCCGCGAACGCGACGTCGCGCCGGCTGAGTCCTCCGAGGTCCGATCGAGTCTTGCCGCTGACCTGCCGCAGCGCTCCGATCGCACCGAGGAGCAGCCCGAACAACGCCCCCGCGGTGAGGCCGTAAGAGAGCGAGAACGCGCCGGCGCCGAGTGCGAGACCCAGCGACGTCGCAGAGGCGACCGCGAGAGCAGACCAGAGGAGTGCGGCGGACAAAGAGCGGGATCGAGCAGACATGCGGGCGCCTCGAGGGTAGGACGGCGACGATTGTCGCCGGTTGCAGGTCCCGAACGCATGAGGGCTGCATCAGATTTCACCGGGCCGATGGCTTCTTCTCAGCCGCGCTCGCGATAGCTGCGGTAGCCCTGCATGAGCGCCAGGTAGATCATGTGCCCCATGACCTTCTGGCCCTCTTCGCTGAGGTGCGCGAGGTCGGCGGACATCAGGTTGCGCTGACGCCAAAGCGCGATCGCGCCAGGTCCCCCCATCGCGGCCTGCGCATCGAAAAACGCGCAGCCTTCCTCGAGCGCCACCTTCCGCTGCAGTTCCGTCACCGGGGCCATCGCGTCGACCGACACGATACGACCGGCCTTTCGTTCGCCGTGGTCGACGGGAGAGATCACCAGGCACGCTCGCGACGCGTCGGTGCCGCGGTACAGGCGAATGAGCTCGCGCGTCTGCTGCTCGAGCAGGCCGTACTTGCTCGCCTTCATGATGAGGTCGTTGCCCCCGAACTGAAACACGAGCAGGTGAGGGTCGCGGCGACCGACCTGCGCCACCATGTGCTCTGGATCGGCCTTGAGCATTCGGCCCGTGAACGCGCCGAGGTTGGACAGTCCGTCCCACACCACACCGGGGCCCGCTCGCTCCATGACGATCCCGTACAGCCGACCCTTGCCCTGGTTCACTCGGACAGTCAGCTCGTGCTGCCCGTCGGGGACCTCAAAGACCTCGTAGCGATCGGTGAGCTCGTCCGCGCTTCCATCGAGGGTCCGGGCCTCACCGCCGTCGACGCTCACCTTGATGGGCCCGCCACGGGGCTCCGCCGCGTACCAAAGCTCGAACCGGGAGACCTTGCGACCCAACGCGCCCTTGCGCGCGGTGCCCAAGGTAACCTTGGATCCCCCCTTGGATGTGAACACCGTGCCGCCGTAGCCATAGTGGCCGTCCTTGCGGCAGCTGTTGATGATGTAGCAGTTGGCCCAGTCGCCCTTTTGGAAACGAACACCGCGGTGGCGATAGCTCAAGGTCGGCGTGCTGATGAGGTGCCAACCGTGGCCAGCATCGCCGAACCGACGCTGCATCCGGGTGCGCAGTGCAGAGGTCACATGATCGCCCGCGATGACGGAGTCGCCCCAGTGGCTCACGCGCGTCACGGCGCCATCGAAGCCAGCGTGGGTCTGGGCGAGTTGGGCGTAGAACCCATCGAGCGCCTCGGGATTCGGGAGCTCGAGCGCCCGCGGAACGTCCTCATCATCGTCGGGATGCCCTTCATAGGGCGGCAGCCCACCTGCGCTCGGTACGTCGACCGCTGCGCGATCGGGCAACGCCTCGGCCACGTCATCGTCCTCGACTTCGGTCGCGAGTTCAGTGATCGCATCCATCGCCGCGAGCTGCTCTTGCTGCTCCTTCACCTCGGCCTCGCCCCCCATCAGCTCGCGCCCGATGAGGTTCCAAAACAAGACCGGGTCCTCGGAAGTCCACGGCCGGGTCCACTCGGCGGCCGGCACGACGTACGAGACCACGATCATGGCGAGCAGGGTGGCAATGCCAGACCCGATCTTCTTGAACGTGCCGGGGGCGAGAGGTGTCCCATCGTCGGAACCCACCAGCGCAACATGCTCCGCGTCAGGCTCCTCGATATCGAGCAGGCCTGGCGCGTGGGCGTCGGGGG
>CAYGTG010000497.1:0-6343 GCA_964352485.1 uncultured Nannocystaceae bacterium
TGATAGAACAGCAACAAGTTCGGATCCTCGGCGATGACCGAGCCGCCCAGAATGCGCGCGATCGGTTTTTGGTGGTAGCCAGCCCAAGCGTCGAGCGCTCGCGAGACGATCTGCTCGGGCGCGGACTTGCGGATCGGAGCATTGAGGTGCACCCGCCCCTCGAGCTCGAGTTTGCGCAGGCCATCACGCGCCTGTGCGACGTCTGCGACGAGCTCGTCCATCGGAACCGCGATATCTCCCCGATGCCGCAGCCGCGCGAACAGGTCCAGGCCAGGAGTTGCCCGACACAGCCGCCGGAACAGCACGTGCGCGACGAGCTGCGTCGCCATGACCACGGTCTCCTTGATATAGGCTTTGGCAATCGCGTGACCGAGGTCGCGGGTGTACGCCGCGTCGCGGGCCGCATCGACCGTCGCGGTGCCTCTGCGGGACACGTAGGATCCGGGGTCGAGGACGCGGCCATCGGGTGCCAACGAGCGGCCTTCGTCGTCCACGGGGTTGCAAAAGGGGTCCATCGGCTCGCCGAAGCGGATCACACACGAGCTCTCCGCGTGCTGCAAGCGTTTGAAGAAGGCGACCCACCGCTCCACGCGCGAGAACTCGTCGTCCTCGATGATGTAGCGGGCACGTCCAGCCTCCTTGAGGTGGTCCTCGATGAGCGTCTCGGCCTCGAGCACCAGGGCGTAGTTGATCGTCGCCGGCACGAAGAACACCGGCCGATTGACTCCGCGGGCGCGGTTGCGGGCGAATGCCTCGACACCGGTTCCGGCCAGCCCAAGCTTGAGTTTCTGCTCGATCGCGCCGGACCGGGTGCGGGTGCCTCCGGGGAAGAACAACGAGTGGAAGCCCCGCTCGACCATGATGCTCGAGTAGGCCTTGAGCACATCCTTGTACAGCCGCGCCCGGACCCGCCGGTCGACGCGGTAGGCGCCGAGGTTGTGCATGAAGAACGAGATGATGGGGTTGGTGAACAGGTTCTTGCCCGCGCCGTACACGACGGGCGCGAGCGCCTCCCTGAACAAGACCCATGCGATTGCGAGGGAGTCGAGGTTGGAGCTGTGGGTGGGCAGCAAGAGCATCGTGCCCTTGCGCTGCAGCGACCGCAGCTTCTCCATGGGCCCCTCGACCGAGACGAGTTCGTCGAGCCGCGTGCCCGAGTCCAGCATGTTCCGCATCAGCTTGGATGGGTTCATCACGCCGGTGAGCAGTCCGGGAACCGCTCGGGCCGCAAACTTGTAAACCCGAGGGTCGAAGTTCCCGGCCACATCCTTGGCCATGCGCATCGAGATTTCGCGAAGCGTCTCGAACTTGCCTTCCGAGGACATCCGACCCACGCGCCGAATGACCCCGCGCCAATACTCCAGCCCTTTGCGGCCCGCCTCATCGGTACGGTTTTCGAGTCGCCGAATCTCGTGGTAGGCGGCGTCGCCGATCACGAGTTCAACGGAGTCATCGGCCGCGTACCGCTCCATGATCCGCCGAACGACGTCCTGGAGGATGTCGGACCGTTCGCTGTTGAACCAGAAGATCTTCGGGTCCGACGGCTCGGGCACGTAGGTGCGCAGTCGCGGGAGGTGGAGCGGGCGCTTGGGCAAGAGACTCATCGCGAGCGGCGCCAGCATACCTCAGCCCGGTGGGGGCGTCCGGTGCCTCCTGACCTCACTCTCGTGGCCTTCGATCGGTGCTACGGTGCGCGCCGTGATCGTGCTGGGCGCAGGCGTATCCGGGCTCACGACCGCGACGGTTCTCGCCGAGACCGGCCACACGGTACAGGTGCTCGCGGCTTCGCTCCCGCCGAACACCACCTCGAACATCGCAGCCGCGTTCTGGTACCCCTACCGGACGCTCCCCTCCCAGGGCTCGGTGCGGCGGGCGGTCGTCTCCTATCAGCAGTTTGCGGAGCTGTGCTCGGTCCCTGGGGCGGGAGTGTCGATGCGCAGCGCCTTCGACTTTGCGCGGCATCCGCTACCCCGCCCCTGGTGGGGCGAGGCGGTGCGCAACCTGAAGGCGGTCGCCCCTGAGGACTCTCCGGCGGGGTTCGAGCACGGCTGGTGCTTCGACGCCCCGGTGATCGATACTCGCCGCTACCTGCCCTATTTGATGCGGCGTCTTCACGATGCGGGCGGGGTCGTGGAGTCCCAACGTATCGCATCGATCGCCGATCTTCCTGGATCCGAGCCCGTGATCAACTGCTGCGGACTCGGTGCGCGGACGCTGTGTGACGACACCGCGCTGCACCCCATTCGCGGGCAGCTCGTGCATGTCGACAACCCGGGCCTCGAGCACGTCCTGCTCGACGAGCACGATGGCGGAGGCATCGCGTACGCCGTCCCCCGGGGTGACCACATCGTCCTCGGCGGGACCGCCATCGAGCATGACGAGGACCTGCAGGTGCGCCCGGACGAAGCCGATGCGATCCTCGAGCGCTGTGCAGCACTCGACCCGCGGCTTCGCTCCGCCAGGCAGCGGGCGGTGGTGGTCGGCCTGAGACCGGGTCGTCATGAGGTCCGGCTCGAGCGAGAGCCTGCAGCGGACCGGATCATCATCCACAACTACGGCCACGGGGGCGCTGGGGTCACCCTCTCGTGGGGCTGCGCGCACGAGGTCCTGCGCCTGCTCGAGTCCTCATGAAGGTCCTCGTTGCGGGTGCCAGCGGCTTCATCGGGACCGCGGTCGTGGACGCGCTCAGGGCCACCGGCCACGACGTCGTGGCCCTGTCGCGAACGCGCGGTGGCCTCCCGGACGCGGTGGAACACATCGCGGCCGACGTCGGAGCCGGACCCGTGGACCCCTCCCGATTCAAGGACGTTGAGGCCATGGTCAACCTCGTTGGAATCGCGGTCGAGCGCGGCGCGAACACCTTCGAGGCCGCGCACGTCCGGGCCGTCGAACACCTCCTGCAGCTTGCTCGAGCCCTGGGGGTCGAGCGTTTCGTGCACGTGTCCGTGGTCCGGCCCGAGGGAAGCGATGGCCCCTACCACCGCACCAAGCGCGACGGTGAAGCGAGGGTGACCCGAAGCGACCTCGACTGGACCCTGCTTCGTCCTGGCCTGGTCTACGGACCGGGCGACGCGATGCTCTCCAACTTGGTCCGCTTCGTCACGCTTGCGCCCGTCTTCGTCGCCCCGGGCGGGCCCACCGGAGCGCTGCAAACGGTCGATGTAGAGGATGTCGCGGAGGCCGTCGTTCGTACCCTGGCCACCGCTTCAACCAGTGGCGCGACGATCGACATCGTCGGGCCGGAGCGCGTGCGTCTGCCCGAGTTGGTCGCGACGGTGGCAGACGCGCTCGGACTCCCCACGTGGGTCGCCCGAATGCCCGCCGGTCTCATGCGTGTCGCGGCGGGGCTGATGCAGCGCGTCCTGCCGAATCCTCCGATCACCCCGACCCAGCTCGGTATGTTGATCGATGGGTTGTATGGGGAACACGAGCAGGCCCGCACGCACCTCGGATTCACCCCCCGGGCCCTGAGCGCGCAGCGCATCCAAGAGGTCGCGCAAACGATCGAAGCGCCCAGCCTCCGTCTGCTTCCGAGCGCCGAGGATCGTCGCGATGCAGCGCAGTGGTCGGTGCCGATATGGTTCCCGGTGCTCGCTGTCGCTGCGCTCTTGTTGGGGCCGTCGCTGATCGGGGACCTGTGGCTTCGCATGCTCGCCATCGAAGGCGCCCTGGTCGCCGCGCTGCTCACAGCCAAAGCTCCACTGCCCAGCTGGATGGGTCTGCGGGCCAAGGACTTCGGCGTCGGCATCGTGGCGGCGCTCGTCATGATCGCCGGAGCCCTGGGCGTCACGGCGGGGCTGCGGGCGCTGGATCCGGAGCTGATGGCCAGCGCAAGCGAGGTCTACAGTTGGGCGACGACGTGGCCCATGGGCGCGACGGCACTGATGCTGCTGCTGATCGCAGGCGCCGAAGACCTGGTCTGGCGGTTCGCGATCACGCTGGGCCTGGTCCGACGGCTCGGGCCCGTGGGGGCCGTGTTCGCCGGCGGGGTGATGTTCGCCCTCGCCCACGCCACCTCCGGGCCGCCCATCCTCGTGCTCGCAGCGTTGCTCGCAGGACTGCTGTGGAGCGCCCTGGCGGTGCGAACGCGGTCGTGGGTGGCCGTCGTGGTGTGCCACGTGCTGTGGGACGTGAGCGTCGTGATCCTTGCGCCCTAGACCAGCGCTACTGCGGCAGCGTGCAGGCGCCCACGTCCTGCCATGCGGGGTCCGGAGACATCCAGTCGGTGCACACCAGGTTCGGATCCAGATCCGAACAGACGCTGTCGCCCTCGCTGAGGTCGCAGAACGCGGTGCAACAGGAGGCGAAGGTGCATCCTGGCACGCGATCGTCGGTCACACAGACCAGCCCCGGCTCGCACTGGTTGGCCAGGGCGCACGGCTGGAACATTCCGCGTGGAGGCGTCGGAGGCGGCGGCGTGCACAGGAATCCGCTCTGCCCAGACTCGGTCGGCGTGTCGGGGATGCAGTGCCAACCTGGAGGCGAGCAGTCTTGGACCAGCGGGTCACATTGCTGCATGCAGGTGGGAATGTTGGGGACCGCGATCAGCAGCTCGAAGAACGCCTTGCAGGTCTGGTCGGGGTCGCAGTCGTTGCCCGCAGGATCGCAGAAGCTCCGGCATAGTCCGGTGAGAGAGTCCTCGTCGTCGAGCACACACATGCTGCCCGGCTCACAGTTGTCGAGGCAGCTGCCGTTGTAGTCGATCCCCTCGCACGGCTCTCCATCCAAGGCGGGGTTGTCAACCGCATCACAGCAGCGGATCTCATCGGGCACGCTGTCATCCTCGAGCGAATAGGGCATGCACTTGCGCCCGTCGCCGCAGTCGCCCGCTTCCCACAAGACGCACTCCCCCACCGGCGAGGTGCCGTTAGAGTCGTCGGTCGTGGAGGCGTCGGCCACCGTCGTCACGGCGGTGGTGCTGGACGAGCCTGCCGTCGAAGGGTCGGTCGACCCGGCGGAGTTCCCGGTGGAGCTCGCCGTAACCGTCCCCGTCGACCCCGCACCCGCAGCTCCGCCGTCATCACCGCACGCCCCAGCGAGCAGCAGCACGAGGCAAGAGCACACAGACGAGATGCGGACGAGGCTGGGCACGACTCAAGGGTAGAGCACCCGCAGCCGCGAATCCACGCCATGGGGCCGCAAGCCCCATGGGGCGGATCACCGCGCCAAGACTTGATTCAGCGCGGCCTTCATCGCCTTCGACGAGCTGAAGCGTTCCTCGGGGTCCTTGGCACACGCCGCAAGCAGAATGCCGTCGAACGCTGCTGAAACGTCACTGGGCAGCTCAGGGAGCACGTGTTGGAGGCTGGGCATCGTGTAGCTTCGTTGCATCCGAAGCAACTCGATCGGCTCGACGGTGTCCGCGCCTGGGTAGGGATGCAGCCCCACCAGCGTTTCGAACAACGTCAGTCCCAACGCGTAGAGATCGGCGCGCCCGTCGAGCGACCGCCCCAAGTAGGTCTGCTCGGGGCTCATGTACCGCGGGTCTCCCATCAAGCGCGATGGGGCCTCCTCGTCGACGCGACGACAGATCCCGAAATCGATCAGCTTCACGATCACCAATCGCCGGTCGTAGGGATCGCGCGTGATGAAGATGTTGTCGGGCTTCACGTCGCAGTGGACGATCCCACGGGTGTGCATGTAGTCCAGTGCATCCAACGTCTGGGAGAAGATGTCGACCACCAGCGGGAGGGCCACCCTGCGGTTGTGGTCGATGATCTCTCCCAGGTCACGCCCGCGAAGAAACTCGAGCGTCATCCACTCCAGCCCTTGCGCTTCCACCGTGCCGCGGTCGAGGACACGAGGCAGGTTCGGGTGCGAAAAGTTCGCCGCAATGACAGCCTCCCGGCGAAAGCGTTCCCGCTCGTTCGCGGGGACATCGGCTTTGAGGACCTTCATCGCGACGTAGCGATCCATGACCGGGTCAAACGCCTTGTAGACCCGGCCCATGCCCCCCTCCCCGATGTGAGCGACGATATCGAAGACCTTCGCATGCCCGACCTGTGCCCCTGGGTCGAACTCCCCTCGCGCCATCCGACGCTCTTGATCGTTCGGCTGCAAGCTCGACGGAATCGCGGGCCGTGTGCCCTTTCGGGCGGAGCGTCGGTGGGTCCAGCTCACGGACGGGTACGGTAGCAGGACATCGGCGCTCGCTCCCGCCTTGCGCACCAGACAAGCGCGCGGCACTCTGTGCGTTGGTGGGTCGATTTGCCCCGATATGGTTCGGTGTGTGGTGGGTGTGTGCGTGTGAGAGCGCGGCTGCCGACCCGCCGCCTGCGGACGACGGTGGGGGGACGGCGGCGGGCAGCTCCAGCACCGGCGGCACCGGGTCGGGGACAACGTT
>CAYGTG010000498.1:0-4760 GCA_964352485.1 uncultured Nannocystaceae bacterium
ATCCAGGCCATACCCATGGTGAGCTTGGTGACCGACACGCTCTCGAAGCCTTGCTCGCGCAGCAGCCCCTCGTAGTCTGCGACGGTCTCGAACTTGCCGATGCTCTTGGGCAGGTAGGTGTACGCATCGAGGTCGCCCGTCGCAGCCCAGCCGACCACCGGCAGCACCGTGCGGTTGTAGGCGGTGTGCAGGAGCCGGGAGACGCCCGAGGTCGGCCGGAAAAACTCGAGGATCGTGAGTCGACCGCCCGGACGCAGCGCGCGGGCTTGCTCGGCAGTGGCCCGCGCGAGATCCGAGACGTTGCGGACCCCAAAGGCGCAGAAGATCGCGTCCAGACTGCTGTCCTCGCAGGGCAGGGCGTGGGCGTCCATGGGGCGGGGGGTGATGCGCTCTCCGACCGCCCCGGTGAGCTTGTGCGCGCCCTTGGCGAGCATCTCTTCGGCGAAGTCGCCCGCCACGATGTCGGCCTGTGGGTACTGCCGATGGATCTCGACGCTGCTGTCCATGGTGCCCGCACAAAGGTCGAGCACCTGGGCCCTGCGGTCGGCGGGCATGTTCGCCGGCAGCAGGTCTCGAACGGCCTCGTTGCGCCAGCGGACGTCGATCCCCAGACTCATCAGTCGGTTGGCCCGGTCGTAGCCGTGCGCGATCCGATCGAACATGCCTTGGACGCGGTCTCCGTGCTCATCGACGGTTCGAATGGTGGGGGTCGTGCTGTTCATCAGTTGGTTCTCCGGACGACGTAGCTGGGGATCTGTTGCAGCGCTTCACGGGCCGCGCTGGGGGGCAGGGCGGACAGCGCTTCGGCGGCGTTGTCGGCGTGCCTGTCGGCGATGGCCCGCGCGGCGGCGATGCCTTCACTGGCGAGCACGCGCTGGACGATGTCGGCGGCGATGTGTTCTGCCAGTGGCGGGCCGGCTTCGAACGCCTCGAGCACGTCGGCGTGAAGCTTCGGGTCGGCTTCGCACGCGAGCAGCAGCGGGAGCGTCCACTTGCCCTCGCGGAGGTCTTGGCCGGGGTTCTTGCCCGTCTCTCCAGGACCCGAGGCGTTGCGGATGCCGTAGTCGAGCAGGTCGTCGGCGATCTGAAACGCGTAGCCGAGCTCCATGCCAAAGCGACGCAGGGGCTCACGATCCTCGGGCCGGGCCAAGCACCCCACCTGCGAGCACCAGGCGATGAGCGTGGCGGTCTTTCGCTCGATGATCAGGTCGTAGTGGGCGCGGTCGATGGCCGCCCCGCCAGACCCGTAGAGCTGCGCGACCTCCCCTTCGGCCATGCGCATCACCGTGTCGGCCATCGACTGCACGGCGTCGATGTGGCCCGTGTTGGCGACGGCCTGCAGCGAGCGCGCGAGGCAGAAGTCTCCGGTGAGCACGGACACGCCATTGCCGTGGACGATGCGAGGGCAGGGACGTCCGCGACGGAACTCGCCCTCGTCGATGACGTCATCGTGCAGCAACGTGGCGGTGTGCAGCAGCTCCCCCACGGCGGCCACGGTGATGCGGTCGGGGTCGGTAACGCCCGCCGCTTGGGCGCACAACAGGGCCAGCAGGGGGCGCAGTCGCTTGCCGCCGGCGAAGGCGAGGTGCCCCGCAGCGTCGGGGATCACGGTGATGTCCGAGTGCATCAGCGTGTGCAGTCGCGCCTCGGCGGCGGCCAGGTCATCGGCGACCATGCCGATACAGCCCGCGAGGAACGCCGCCTGGGTGTTCGAGGGCACCAGGGCTGGGGTCGAGAGTTCAGTGGCCGAGTGGGGCGTCGGGCTCCAAGGAGGCGGGGGTGGTGCGGGTGCCGAACGTGGCGGCCCGAGTCGCGATGGTGGTGAGCAGGTCGCGGACGGGTCCGCGGGAGATGAACGCGTCGATGAAACGGCGACCGAGCCTGAAGAACTCGGAGAGCTGCCGGACGCGAGTCAGTGCGAAGGCGGAGGCCTTGGAGGGCGACTCGAGGGAGGACAGCGCGGAGGCGATCCGGTCGACCCGGACGATTGCGGTGTCGATTTGGTCGCGCTCTCGCCGGCGGAACACCCCGGTGATGACCTTCCACATGTCCGTCTCCGCGACGTAGAGCCGGCCGTCGCGTCGGAGTACGCCCCACTGGACCAGCGAGGACAGCGTCATGCTGGCAGATCCCGCGCTGATGCCCAGGCGGCGCTGGATGTCGCCGTGGCTCATCGGAGCCTCACAAAGGAACAGCAGGCCGTAGATGCGGCCCTGGGTTTTCGTGAAGCCCCAGAACGCCGCGATGTTGCCGAACACGTCCGCCAGCTCGTCCTGGGCGAAGTCGAGCGCGCTGTCGGCGTCGTGGCGAGGTGCTGTCATGGGGGCGAATACGCGCGATGTTCATTTCATTTTGAAGTGAACTCGGTTGCGGCGAGGACCTACCGCGCGGTTGCGAAGGTGTCAACGTGGCGAGGCGCTGCATTGGGCTCGCGCCGTCTGCGGCGTATGATGGGTCCATGAGTCTGACCGTGTGCAGCGGGTGCCGACGGCACGTGCGTGAGGGCGACGCCTGTCCCTTTTGCGGGGACCGTCCTCGGACCACGGCGCACATTTGGAAAGCGGCGGTCCTCACGGCGATGATGCCGCTGGGTTTGGCGGCGTGCTACGGCGTGCCGCAGACGCCCGGTGCAGCCGATGCCACAGCGGCGCCGCCGGGCGACCCCACGAAAGGCGATCCGGTCGAACTCGACTCCGCGATTCCTGACCCCAGTGGACATGATTCCGCGGAGCCCGACGCGCCGCCCGAGCCCGACGCTCTGCCCGAGCCCGACGCTCCGCAGGACTCGGGGGGTCCGGACGACGCGGGAGCCGGTGACAACACGAAGCCGGACGGGACCGACACGCCGATTGTCCCCGACTCGCGGCCGGCGAAAAAATACGGCGCGCCACCACGGCCCGACGTCGACGAGCCCAAACCGCCCGAGCCGCGTCCGAAGCCCAAGTACGGCGCGCCACCGAGGCCGAGGCCGCAGAAGCCCACCCCCGTGCCCAAAAAGCCGTGACGCGCCGCCGCTCGCTCCCCATCGCACCGTCAGGCCCTCCGGCGGTGCGCAACCGGCCCCTGGACAGTGTTGTGCGCCCCGTCGACGCGGTGAGGCCAACGTACGGGGTCTGGGAGATCACGCTGCAGTGCGACCTCGCGTGTCGGCACTGCGGATCCCGAGCCGGGCATGCGCGCCCGGACGAGCTGTCGACCGCGCAGGCGCTGGACCTCGCGCATCAGATTGCGGACCTCGGTCTGGAGTCGATCACCCTGATTGGCGGCGAGGCCTACCTGCGAGAGGATTGGCTGGAGATCGCCGCCACCCTGATCGACCGGGGCGTGGACACGTCGGTGACCACCGGGGGGCGCGGCATTGACCGCGCCCGGGCTAAGGCGATGGCGGACGTGGGCATTTCGACGGTGTCTGTGTCCGTCGATGGCCTCGAGGCGACCCACGACCACCTGCGGGCGGTTCGCGGCAGCCATGCCTCCGCATTGGGTGCTCTGCGGGCGCTGGGGGAGGCCGGCGTGCCGGTCTCGGTCAACACGCAGATCTGTGCGACGAATCTGCGAGAGATCGAGCCGCTGTTCGACGTCATCAGGCCCCTGGGTGTCCATAGCTGGCAGGTGCAGTTGACCGTGGCGATGGGCCGGGCCGCGGACGATCCCGACCTGCTGCTGCAGCCGTGGCAGATGCTCGAGGTCATGCCGATGGTCGCGCGCATGCAGCAGCGGTGCGACGACGCCGGGGTCATCCTGTGGCCGGGCACCAACATCGGCTACTTCGGCCCCTACGAGTCCATGCTCCGCCGGGACGCGCAGGGCATGCACAGCTCGGCGTGCGGGGCAGGGCGAGACACGCTGGGCATCGAGGCCAATGGCGACATCAAGGGCTGCCCCTCGCTTCCAACCGCGGCGTACACCGGCGGCAACATCCGCGACCATGCGCTGCTCGACATCTGGGAGCGAAGCTCTGCGCTCCGGTTCACGCGCGAGCGCCCGGTGACCGAGCTGTGGGGCTACTGCGGAACCTGCTACTACAAGCAGGAATGCATGTCGGGATGCACGTGGACCGGGCACGTACTGACCGGGAAGCGGGGCAACAATCCGTATTGTCACCACCGCGCCTTGGAGTTGCTGCGCGAGGGCGACCGCGAACGCCTCGCGCCCAAGACGGCCGCCCCAAACCAGCCCTTTGACCACGGGACGTTCGAGATCATTCGCGAGCCCTGGCCGCCAGGGCTGTTGCCCACAGCGCTCTCCCTCGCCAAAGCCACGGCCGACGACCCACCGGCCTGGTTGAGCCCGGTGCTGGACGACGCGCCGCCGTCCTGATCGCGATCGGTCGGTCGGTCGACAACGGCGGTGTTGGACCCTGGACACCTCAACCGCGAGAGGTCAGCGCCGGCCGCAACGGCTGGGACCACCGCAAGGACTCCTAGCAGCATAGCTGCTACGTTGGTGGCAGGTGTCGCCCCCGGGAGCATCCAGTTCTTTGTGGCTCGCCGCCGGCGCGGGCCTGACCGGCGTCCTGCTTGGTGGGGCGGCGGTGTATCTTGGCGAGCAATACGCCCCACCACCGGTACCGCAACCGCTCGCGCGGCCGCTGTCCGAGCCCGTGCCCGCCGCCGCGGCGCCCGCAGCTCGCCCCCCCACGCTCGCCGAGGCCGTGGCGGGCACCATGAACAGCGTCGTCAACCTCGAGTCGTCCGCGGGCTTGGGCGCCGGCGTCATCGTCGACCCCTCCGGCATCGTGCTCACCAACTATCACGTGC
>CAYGTG010000498.1:4770-6337 GCA_964352485.1 uncultured Nannocystaceae bacterium
CCGACGTTGTTTGGCGCTCGGCTCGGCGCGGTCCCGGAGCTCACTGCTCGGTTTGCCAACGACCGGCGCGTGGCCGCCTCGGTGCTCGTGGCCGATCCCGAGGAAGACCTGGCCATCGTTCGGCTCGAGCCCTCCGAGGGCGAGCCGGCGGTGTTCGAGGCGGCCGCGATCGGACGCTCCGCCGAGCTGGTCGTTGGCCAAGACGTGTTCGCGATCGGCAATCCTCTGGGGCTTCGCAACACCGTCAGTCGCGGCATCGTGTCGGCGGTCGATCGAACCGGCATCCTGAGCGACCCCCAGCGGGCGGTGCTTCAGCTCGACGCATCGATCAACGTCGGCAACTCCGGCGGCCCGCTGTTCAACCTGGACGGTGAGCTCGTGGGCATCGTGGTCGCGCGTCCCGAGCAGGCCCAAGGCATCGCGTTTGCGCTACCGATGGATCACGTCCGCGGATTCCTCGAGGCCCTCACGGCGCCCGAGGGCGCACGCTCGGGGGTCATCGGCATCACGCTCGGCTCGAGGGATGCCAACCCCGCGCTCGCCGGGGCGCAGGGGTACGGTGCCGGGCTTGTCGTGGGGAACGTCGAGCCCGGTGGGCCTGCCGACGGGGCTGGGCTGCGGCGAGGGGATGTCATCGTCGCCCTCCGCGGCAAGCGCCTCGACGGACTCGAGGACACCAGCATCGCCGCGCTGGGAGCTCACTTGCAAAAGACGGTGCGTGGAATGTTCGAAGGCGAGGTGCTTTCGGTCATGGTCGTGCGAGAGGCCAAGACGCTGGACCTGCAGGTCGAGATCGCGGCCGCCAGCGCCCGTGACCAGGTCGGCATCGATGCCGAGGAGCAGCTCGGGCTGCGCCTTCAGGGCGACGCGGAGCAACCCACCGTGGCCCGAGTGCTTCCCGGCACCCGGCTGTGGGGAGACCCCGAGTCGCTCGTGGGCTCGCGGGTCCGCTCGGTGATGGGTACGGACATCGAATCGTACGAGGACCTCGCCGGCCGACTCTCCGAAGTTCGCCGGCTTCGCCAGCACCGGGGCGCCGCGCCACGGGTGCTCCTGGGCGTGGAGCTGGCGGACGGAAGCCTGAGCGCTGCGCTGCTGCAGTTGCCCTGAGGCACCCCGGCGTTGGGGTCGACCCCGATCGTTTGGGCCGGATCTTTGGGGTCCTCGCGGCGCGGCTGCTACGGTGATCGGGTGCGCGTTGCGATGCTTACCGGGATGCTGATGCTCCTCGTGGCTGGATGCCAGGGGGCGAGCGCACCAGTGCAGCCGATCGCCGCTGGCCTGTCGGGTGCGATGCCGTCCGCGACGGGCTCCTCGTTGCTCGCCCGGGCCCGCGAGAGCGTGCGCGCAGGGTCCATCGACCCTGTGATGCGAGATGCGCTGGCGGCGAGCCCCGAGCCCCGTGACCGAAAGGCCGCACGCCTGCTCGCGGCCCTGGATGCGCCGACTCCCACATCCGATTCCTCCCCCGAAGCGCCCGAAGACCTCAGCGATGCGCCGCGCATCAAGATGGGTACCGCGCCCCCCGAGGCGCCCGGGCCGGCTCGGCCGGTCCACGCTGCCACGC
>CAYGTG010000499.1:0-6332 GCA_964352485.1 uncultured Nannocystaceae bacterium
GTGCCGCCGACGACGCGCGCCCACCAGATGGGCTCGATGGCCTGCACCGTCTCCACGAAGTCGGGGTAGGCGAGGTTGCCTGCGTCGTCGAACGCCCGCCACATCAGGCCTTGGGTCAGGCCGGCGACGTAGATGGGCACGATGTACAAAAGGATGCCGACGGTGCCCAGCCAGAAGTGCCAGTTGGCCATCTTCTTGCTGTAGAGCTTGGTCTGAAAGATGCGCGGCAGGAGCCAGTAGAGCATCCCGAATGACATCATCCCGTTCCAGCCCAGGGCGCCCGAGTGCACGTGCGCGATGGTCCAGTCGGTGTAGTGCGACAGGCCGTTGACCGACTTGATCGACAGCAGGGGCCCCTCGAAGGTGGACATCCCGTAGAAGGTGATGCCGACCACGAAGAACTTGAGGACGGGCTCTTCGGCGACGCGGCTCCAGGCGCCACGAAGCGTGAGCAGCCCGTTGATCATCCCGCCCCACGACGGCATCCACAGCATCACGGAGAACACCATGCCTAGCGTGGTCGCCCACTGCGGAAGCGCGGTGTAGTGCAGGTGGTGCGGTCCGGCCCAGATGTAGATGAAGACCAGCGACCAGAAGTGAATGATCGATAGCTTGTAGCTGAAGACCGGGCGGTTCGCGGCCTTGGGCAGGAAGTAGTACATCAAGCCCAAGAACGGGGTGGTCAGGAAGAAGGCCACCGCGTTGTGCCCGTACCACCACTGCATCAGGGCGTCCTGGACCCCCGCGTAGATCGGGTAGCTCTCGGTGAGGTTGAAGGGGACCGCGAGGCTATTGAAGACGTGCAGGATCGCAACGGTGACGATCGTGGCCACGTAGAACCACAGCGCCACGTACATGTGCCGCTCTCGCCGGTGCTTGAGCGTCATGAAAAAGTTGACGCCGAAGAACCCGACCCAGACCACCGCGATGAGGAGGTCGATGGGCCAGATGAGCTCGGCGTACTCCTTGCTCTGCGTCATCCCTAGCGGCAGGGTCACCGCGGCGAGCACGATGATGAGCTGCCACCCCCAGAAGTGCAGATTGGAGAAGGTGTCGCTCCACATGCGGGCCTTGCAGAGCCGCTGGGTGGAGTAGTAGACGGCCGCGAAGATCGCATTGCCTGCGAACGCGAAAATCGCTGCGTTGGTATGCAGCGGGCGCAGGCGGCCGAAGGTGAGCCACGGCGTCCCGAAGGTGAGGTCGGGTACAACCAGAAGCAGCGCGACGTACAGTCCGACGAGCGTCGCGACGAGGGCCCATACCAAGGTGGCCAGCGCGAATTTGCGGACGATCTGGTCGTCGTAGGAGAACTTGTCGAGTTTGGGAGAGGGAGGCATGGCGAGCGCTCGGAACTGCGTCCGCCCCTTCTATAGACCGGTCTCGCGGGCCGGGACGCGCAAGAACGTCGGGGGGGTGGCGCACGCCAGTGCAGCTTTTGCCGAGGTCAATGGGGGACGACCACGACCGGGCATGTCGCCTGTCGGACGAGCTTGTCGACCGTGCTTCCGATCACGAATCGGGTGATTCGGTTGCGCCCGCTCGCGGCGGTCACGAGCGCGTCGGCAGTGACCTCGCGGACGTAGTCGAGCACGACATCCACCGGGCGACCGGGCGCGGAATGCAGGACCGGATCCTGGCCGGGACAGAATCGTTTCGCGATCGTGCTGAGGACCTGGTGCGCCTGCTTCTTGGACGCGGCGTGCAGCTGGTCGATGTCGGTCGGGATCAACATGCTGCCCGGACCATGGATGGCCGCGGTCGGGCTCAGATCCAAAGTGGCATGAAGAAGGTGCAACTTCCCGCCCTCGGCGACCATCTTGGACGCGAGGCCGAGAGCCGCAACGGTGGCTTCGTTGACGATCACCCAGTGATCATCGCGGACCTGAATCGCACGATCGGCGTTGAGGTCGCCCGGTTTGTCCGGCTCGAAGGTGACGGGAACGACGACGGTCTGAAGAGCGAGGCTCATGTACGATCTGTGTACACCGCGCCGCGCCCGAAAACGGCAAAACCTGCGTGGCAGCCGACGATCGGCGGCGCACGCCTCAGATGCCGACGTGGCCGGTCAGTCCTGACGCGGCGCGCACGCTGTCGCTGACGCGCACGCTGTGGCGCGCGATGGGACCGGCCTCGTCATGGGGGACGACATGCGTGGGTGGCGAGAGCGGCTCTACAATCTTTCCCTCGAGCAGCGAGCGCACCGCTCGCAACGCGTCGATCGTGGTGAAAATGCCGATTGCGCGGTCACCTTCACGGACGATGGTGCAGCCGATTTTCTTGGACTCCATCGACGAGACCACGTCGTTGAGGCTGGTGGTGGGCTCGCAGCTGAAGACGTCGGTGTGCATGGCGTCCGCGATCGTGGTCACTTCCCGCTTCCGGGCGCTTGCTTCTGCCACGTCGATGTCGCGCTGACTCAGAACGCCGACAACCATCGGACCGCGCGTGATGAGCAAGTGGCGAATCTTGTTGGCCGACATGCGGTCCCGCGCGTCTGCGAGCGAGAGGTCCACGTCGGCGCAGCAGACTACCGGGGTCATGAAGTCCGAGATGGTCCAGGTGTTGGCGTTCATGCCGCTACCTTGCGACAAGTGTCCCGTCGGCCGAGCGCATTCATCGCGGGCGCTTTCAGACCCAAGGCGCAAGAAATGCCGGCAAGGTTGGGCGCACCAATTGCCGGCGTCCGCCTCGTCGAGGTGTTCAGAATCGAAGCGCCGCCATGAACCTCCTGTCTTCCATCGACTCCATTCTCGTGCCCATCGCGTTCGAGTCACCTCTCGAGGCAACGCCCGAGTCCGCGCTCGCGGTCGATTTCGAGGCTGGTGAGCACGTCACGATCACCAAGTCTGCGGCCCGGGCACTCCAGGTTGCAGAAAATCTGGTCGGGGACGGGGTGCTTCACCTGGTCCACGCAACGCCAGGGCTCGGCGGGATGTCGAGGTACGGCGGGATGCAGGGCGCGTGGTTGTCCGTCTCTGCCGCGGCGGAGGTCGACAGGGCTGCGCATGAGTACGCGTGCCGGGTGCTCAAGGGCCTGGCCAACGGGCTCTGTCCAGATGCGAAGGTCGAAGTCCATGCAGGCCCCGGTCGGCCTTCGGATGTGATCCTCAACGTCGCCGCGAGTGTTCAACCGGACCTGATCGTCCTGGCTGCGAGTGACCATGGCCGTGTTCGGCGTGCTTTCGGAAGCACGGCGGACCGCATCGTGCACGAGGCCCACGGGATGGTTCTGGTCGTTCCGCCGGATCTGAGCTAAGCGCTAAGCGGGGGGCGAGTCCGGGTGCGGCGAGCTGATCTGCCGAGCCTCGAACGGAGGGCGGGAGGTGAAGTCGGCGCTGCGTCGATCGCAGACCCTCACGCCACACGCCAGGCAGCAGCGCGGCACGCAAGGTTCGAGCTGTACGTGGACCTCGCTGGGAACGGTGAAGACGGCTGCGACGCGGGCCTCGGTCTGCTCCTGAAGAGCGCGGGCGCGCTCGAGGGTCCACATCCACGGCGCGCGGGCGTGCAGAAGGACAACCACGCTGGATGTCGCATCCAGCACCCGGAGATCGTGCGGCTCGAGCAATCCCTCGATCGGCGGCTCGCTGAGGGCGGCCGCGATGCGCTCGGCGTACTCGGGGCTGTGGGTGTCCAAGAGTCCTCGCGCGGCGCTCGAGACCACGCTCGTGCCGGTGTACGCGATCCAGACCGCAAGGACGCACGCCGCGGCTGGATCGATCCATGCGACCCCGGTGAGCTCGACGAGTCCGATGGCCACGAGCACTCCGATGGTACTCACGGCGTCGGTGAGAAGGTGCCGGCCATCGGCGATCAGCGCGGGGGATCCGGTCCGATTGCCGTTGCGGATCAGCAGGCCCCCAAAAGCTGCGTTGCCCGCCGCGGTCAGCCCGATCAACAGGCTTCCCCAGCCCAGGTGCTCGACCGGCTCGGGAGCAAACAGGGCGGGGAGAGCGTTCCACCCGATGATGCCCGCGGCCGCGAGCAAGAGCGCGCCTTCAAACGCGGCGGCCAAGAGCTCGGCCTTGCCGTGACCAAAGGGGTGCTCCGCATCGGCAGGCTCGGCGGCGCTGCGAACCGCCAACAGCATCACGCTCGCCGCGACGACGTTCACCACCGACTCGGCAGCATCGGAGAGCACCGCGCTGGATCCGGTCAGCCAGGCGGCGACCACTTTCAGCGCGAGCAGGCCGAACGCGACAATGACCGCAAGCCGAGCCCAGCGCAGCGTCGCCTGATGCCGCTCGATCACCGCTTGGGTCCGTAGTCCGGGGGCACGACGGCCACCGGGAGCGCGGCAAACGATGCGAGCTCTCCTCCTACGCTGGCGTTGAACACTCGCTCCAGCCGGGTCAGCTGACGGGAACCGCAGACGACGATCGCGGCATCGACCTCCTCGGCAACCTCGAGGAGAGCAGGGACGGTGGCGCCGACTTCGGAGCGGAGGGAGATGGAGGTGCGCCCGTGCTCGGCCAGGTAGGAGACCATCTTTGCAGCTTCTTCTTGTCGGTGTCGTTCGCGGAGCGCCACGTAGTCCGCGTCGGGGAGCGTCGCCCAGCCTAGGCCTCCGGGTCCGTGCAGGGCTTGGACGGCGAGGACCGGGCGGCCCACTGCGTCCGCCAGCGCTTCGCCGAAGTCGAGCGCTGCCAACGAGGCCTCCGTGGCGTCGACGGCGACCATGACCGGGCCTGCCCCGGCGGTCTCGACGGTCCAGTCGGTGGGTACGACGACCGTCGGGCTGTGAAGTTGTCGCAGGGCCCGTCGGGCGACTCGCCCCAGCCGGACCAAGCTTGTGTTTTCACGCGGTGCCTTGCGACCCAGAAGCAGGGTCGCTCCCTCGGCTCCGGCGGCCTCGGAGAGCATGGTCGCAACGTCGGTCGAGAGCTCGGCTCGAACGGATGTGATGACTTCGGAGGCAGGCGACTGCGCCACGAAGGCCCTCGTCGCCTCTTCCACCCGCTTGAGCATGGCAGCCGGTGCCCCAATCATGCCGACGCGATCGCGCAGGACCGCAAGTGCGGTGACCGAGCTCGCGCCTGGCTCGCGGGTGTGCTCGCCGAGCCACGTTGCGAACTCCAGGGCTCCGCGGCAGTCATCTCGAAGGTTCGTCGCAACGATCCACTTCATCGGCTGCATGGTAGCCCGTGGGCGTATCGATGCCGCGCAACCTCTGCGCTCTTATGCTCGATTCGACATCATCCGCAGACACGAACTCCGACTCGCTCGGCGCGATCGCCCCGTCTCAACCTGCTGGGGGGTTCACCACGAGGTTGAGCCCAAACCCGGTCATGTCCGAGTAGGTGTAGGGGTCGTCCAGGTCGTCCACGACGAGCTCGGTCGCGAACGTATCCGGGTTGATCTTGAACGCGGAGTCGACGGTCTGGTCGACAACCCATACGAAGCCCTCGACGTCGATCGAGATGCCCACCGGCGTCGCGCAGCCGGGGAGTTCAATCGCTTCGGCCATGACGTCACCCGATACGGTGTCGATGAGGCCCAAGCCGCAGCCGTTGGACGCTCCGGTGTCGTCGACGGCGATCCAGGCTCGGTTGTCTCGATCGATCATCATGCCGCGCATCAGCTGATTGCCGGTCTCGATCGTTTGCCACTGGGCCGCAGCGACGTCGTACTTCATGGCGACCCCGCGAGAGGTGAGCCACGGGTTTCCGAGCTGGTCGAGCGCCATGCCGTACGACAGCATCGGGTCCTCGCCGGGCTGTGCGGGGAGCTCGATGCGTTCGACCTCGAGGGTCTCGGCGTCGACGCGAATGAGGGGACCGAGCTGCCAGCCGAGCACCCAGAAGTCGCCATCACGGTTGACCGCTCCGCCGTACGGGCCGTAGTCGAGCTCGTTCCAGGGAATGTCGACCGTGTCTTGAATCTGCCCCGTGGCGCCGTCGAGCCGGTGGATGCGCGCGACGTTCTCTTCGAACGCGTACCACCCGACCCACAGTCGCGGGTTGGGGGCGGGCTCGCCGTCCTTGGTCAGCGTGCCTTCCCAGGCGGTGGGGCGTGGCCCGTGCTCGAAGATGTCGCTGGGGATCAGCAGGTTCCACGCGACGCACTCGTCCTCGCCCCAGTCGAGCACGTTGTCGGGCCCGTTCGAGGTGTCGATGCTGCCGTTGCCGTTGCGGTCTTGGCAGTCCTCTTCTCGGGTGACGATCTTGGTGACGCCGCCGAACCCACCGATTTCGCTGCCACGGTTCGAGACGGCCACGTCGCCGAGCAGGTTGACCGAGGTTCGCGAGGGCTCCGCCTGATCGCTGGGGCCGGTCTCGTATCGCGCGACTTCTTCGCCGGTCTGGGTGTCGATCTTCGAGACCGTTCCGGGG
>CAYGTG010000500.1:0-6316 GCA_964352485.1 uncultured Nannocystaceae bacterium
TGCCATCCTGCCCCACCCCGGGGGGCCCGCACAGCGCGATCGCGTTCATCGGGAGCTCGTCGAGGCCGTGGTAGGCGGACACGATCGCGGCCTGCGTCTCGCCACCGGCGCTGGACGAAGAGGCCTCGCGGGACGAACTCCCGCTGGACGACCCCGTGTCCACGCTTGCGGTCGACGTCGTTCCGTCGCCGGTGGTCGAGCCTGAGGTGGACGCGACCCTGTACGAGTGCCTCGCTTCGCACCGCGCGCCGCCTGCTGCTCCTCGGCGCTCGTTCCGCACTCTCCTGCCGCCCGTCGTACTCCTCAATCCCCGCTTTTTCCCACTTCATTTCACTTAAACGCCGCGAGGTTGGTGCGATAGAGGGCGTCGACGTCCAGCACAAGCCCGTGGTCATCCAGCCGCACATGCTGTCCCTCTCCGGCGGCCTCATACTGCCAGAGGTCTGCGACGCGACGGAAGACCTCGACGCGCGCCTCGGCTTGAGCGATCAGGACGTAGGCCCGCAGGGAGGGGAGCCGTTGATAGTGCCTCCACTTTTCACCCCGATCTTGGGTCTCCGTCGACTCTGAGAGCACCTCGGCGATGAGCGTGGGATTGGTCGCGGCGTGTTCGTCGTCGGGTGCGGGTCGAACCTCACCGCAGATCATCGTGACGTCCGGATAGGTCGAGCGCCCAGTCTCGACCACGCGGATGCGCAGGTCCGAGTTGAACACCTCGCAGGGTCGGTCACCGAGCGTAGCCAACAGCTGGGCTCCCAGACGCATCGCAAGCCGCGCGTGCTCCGGAGATCCGCCCGCCATCGCGTGCACCTGACCGTCGGCGTACTCGTGCTTCGTCATCGACTCGCGCTCGAGCGTGAGGTAGTCGGCGTACGACATCGAGCCGAGGCGTTCAGCAGCCGTCACGAGTCACAGCCTACCCCGGGCGAGACCCTGGGCGATACACTCGTCGGACGCGACGTGTCCGAAGCCTCGGGCCGCGTGCGGCGCGAGTACGACGATGATCCCCGAAGGCATTCAACCCGACGTCCGCCACGCTCCTGGCGCTGCGCAACCGTAGCGACGAGACCCCGCTGCGGTACCTCATCGTCAAGGCCCACGGGTGAGACGCGCACGCGGCGACGTGGCGCACCGACCGAAACACCCGAAACCAGCGACGGAACGACGACGGCGTCCGATGCCGACGCCGCGACGACGGGGGAGACGGGGGAGACCGAGCCCGTCGACGGGTCTACAGGCGAAGCGGAGCCCGAGCTCGGGGCGTTGGCTTCACCGCGGGCGTGCCGAGACGAGCACGAACAGCACACCCACGAGTCGCAGGGAGTCGGTCGACAACCAAAGCGCGGCCCGAACCGAGCGCGTGGCCGCATGGCCCGACCCGATCGCCCGACCCGATCGAGTGCCGTTGCTCAGCGCCGAGATTCAGGGCAGCAACGACAGCTGCCCGGCCAAGCCGGAACGCATGCCCGTCTCGGTGCGGGTGATGCCGGATGGAAGGCTGCTCTTGACGGGCCGCGGCGGCTACGTGGGCGTCGGCACCGCACAGTCCCTCGAAACGCTCGAAGTCGATGTTTCCATGCAAAGCGCCAAGAAGGGCCGCGCAGCCACGCTGCGGCCGAGCTTCGCCACATCGGTCATGTGGCGCGACCGCGTACTCATCTCGGGCGGCCGAGGGATCTTCGAACTAACGGGCAACGAGGTGCAACGATTCTCGGACTGCCCTGCGCTGACGCTCGCAAGCGACGGGTCCCTCCTGTGGGCGGTCACCCATGACAGCCTTGCGCGATACGACGGAGAGGTATGGGCCGAGATCGAAAGCTGATCTGAACTCCTGCGTCGTTGACGTCGGGTTGGCTGAGTCCCGTTGCACTCGCCGGCGCGCGGGGAGACCTTCGAGCATGATTCGAGGCAAGCTCCTCACCGACCCCGCGGATAGGAATTTCATCGCGAATTTCAGGAGCTCGTCGAGCACGCGGGGGCCCCGCGGTGTACGCGTAAAGCGTTGGCCGTCGCGCAGGGCGACCGCGGCGTGACCAAGGTGACCTCGGCGGGGGCACAGCGACGTCAGAGCGGGCCGAAGGCGCCGGTCGCCGTCGGTCGAGCGCAGCGAGTGAGCGAACAACCAAGGCGCGGCCCGGGTCGAAGAGACGTCGACCCCGTGCGAGCTCGGCTCAAGGCAGCAATCTCAGCTGCCCGGGTGGCGACGGTCTCGGCGGCGCGCGAGCGCCGTGCAGGTGCGCGGCGATGTCGTCGGGGGTGAGCACGGCGCCCAACGGACGCAGTCGGCCACCGCAAGGACAGCGTTTAGCCATTTTCGGGGAAAACGGGCCGACACAGGGGACGGCGGCCGCAGGGAGTGCTGGCTCACAGGGCGTTGGGCAGGCCCTCAACCAGCGGCGTCCTACTCAGAGCGGCAGGAGGTCGCTGGTTGACCCCATTGCGAACGCCTATCCACGCCAACGCCGGTTGCCAACACCTGCCAACACAGGTTCGACCGCGCTTCTTCACGCATCGCCACCTCCCGCTGGCGACCTCGCCAACGAGAAGAGCCTACGAGAAGAGCCAACAGTTGGCAGATTCCCCTAGTCTCTAGCTCGCCGAAAGACGGCGTTTGAAGTGGCTCCCCTTGTTGGACGGTCTGCGAACGCTTGCGACGGAGCCAGACGCGTGGCTTCTGCGCACAAGGATGCGGCAGTTGCCGGTGCTGCGGTCGTTCGTGGCGAGGTCGGACGCGTAGATCCGCCGCGATGCAGGTGGCGGTTACGTGTTCATCGCGGCACTTTGGTCAGGTCGACTTCACCCTCGAGCTGCTCACTGATGCGCCTGTTCGGCGCGCCACGCCTCGGGCGTCGTCCCGGTCCATCGGTTGGAGGCCCTGAACAGCGAGTTCGGGTCTTCGAAGCCAAGCAGGAAGCTGACCTCGGCGGGCGGCATCTCGGTCGACGCCAGGTAGTGGCGCGCCAGCTTCTCGCGGGTGTCGTTGAGCACCGAGCGCAAGGTCGCGCCCTCGGACGACAGGCGGCGCTGCAGGGCGCGACTGCTCACACCGAGCTCGCGTGCGATGTCCTCGACCTTCGTGCGCCCGCTCGGAAGCAGCTCGAAGAGCGCCGCTTCGACCTGTGCGGTGGTCGAGCGGGTCTCGTCCGCCTCGGCCATGCGTCGCCGCAGCCCGGGCTCGAAGCTCTCCCACATGGCGTCGTTGTGGGTGAGGAAGGGACGTCGCGCGTCGGTGGCCGACAAAACCACACTGCACTCTCTTCCCCGCTCGAGGCGACAGCCGAAGTAGGCCTGATAGGGCTCGAGATCGCCCGGGAGCTGTTGCACGGTCACCCGAGTGGGCACGACCGCCTCCCGGGTGGCGCGGCGGACGAAGGCCACGAGGAACACCACCTCGGAGAGCGCGAGCGCGCGCGGCAGGTCGGGACGCTGCTTGCAGCGGTACCGGACGCGCGTGGCGTCTGCACCGACCTCGACGTCGAAGCTGAACTCGCCGACGAGCCGCTTGTACTGGCCGAGTCGCTTCGCGGCGGTGTTCATGTCCGGGGAGCAGATGGCGGCGAACAGGGCAGGATCGAAGAGCTCGACGGACACGACCTGGCCGGCCTTGAGCGGCATCGTGGGGTCGTCGCTCTCCACCTCGACGGCGTCGTGGAGTCCGTAGTACTCGTCGAGCGTGATCCGAGAGCCGTCCCCCTCGAACAGGTTGTTCGGGAGCCCTGCGCGGCGGAGCACGGCGACGGCGTCGACCCCGAGGTCCTTGAGCACGACCCGCCAGGCGGGCCCTACATGGACGGTCTTCCCTTGGTTCGGCACGGCGGTCTCCCCCTCACTTCGCGGCGATGACGCCCTCGTCGATCAGCTGCTGGAAGTGTTGGTGCAGGGTGGTCTCGAGGGGTCGGTACTGCATGCCGAGCTGTTCGCGGCTCTTGGTGCTGTCCCCCCGCCACGGCAGGTTGATGTTCCGGCTCACGACTCTGCGGGTGAAGACCTTGTTCACCCACGGGCCCACGAGCCAGAGCAGGAACTTGGGCGGCGAGCTCTTCGGGAGCGGGTAGTCGGGGTACTTCTCGGCGATAACCTGCGCGACGTCGAAGAGATCGGTGTTGTGGGCGGCGAGGACGTGCCGGCCCTCGGCATCGGGCAAGAAAGCACCGCGCAGGTGGGCCTCGGCGACATCGCGCACGTCGACCACGCCCATGCCCATACGAGGGGCGCCCGACGCCATCGAGCCGTCGCCGAGCTGCGTCATGATGTTGAAGCTCTCGCCCCCGTGAACGCGGATGCCCGGGCCGAAGATGCCCGGGGGATTCATGACGACGAGGCGCCACCGGTCCTGCACTTCGTGCATCTCCCACGCCGCCTTCTCGGCCATGGTCTTCGAGTACGAGTAGGGCTGGTGCTCCGGGGTCGACGAGGTGTTCCACACCGACTCGTCGAACACGCCGTTGGGGGTGTCGTCGAGATCGGCGTTGTCGCCGTAGATCGCCGCACAGCTGCTCGTGAGCACGACCCGGGTGACCGACTCGGTGCGATTGACCTCATCGAGCACGTTGCGGGTGCCGCCGACGGCCGGCTCGATGAGGTCGCGCTGAGCATCCTCGACCTCGATGATGAAGGGCGATGCGATGTGGAACACGACCCCGCACCCGGCCATCGCCTCGGCGAACGAGCCCTCCTCGGTCAGGTCGGCGTCGAACAGCCGCAACGTGCCCTCGGCAAGGTCGTACAGGTACTGCAGGCGCTCGGTGTTACTGGCGTCGCGGACCGTGCCGTGTACGGTCAGTCCGTCTTCGAGCAGGCGCTTGACGACCCAGCCAGCCACGTATCCGGTGGCGCCGGTGACGAGGACGGGCTTGGTGCGGTCGATCGCGAGGTCAGACATGGGGGTCTCCTTGGGGATCTACACAGCCTAGCGGCTGACGCGCGCCACAGTCTTCGCCGTGCGCGCCAAAGGACTTGCAAGATGCGCCAGCGGGTCGGAGGGGCGGGTCGTCCGCAGAGCCACAAGCTCCGGTGGAGCAGAAGCTGTGATTTCAGTGACTTGGCCCAGCCGCCGCCAACACCTGCTATGCGACCGGATTCAGCACATTCGAGTGCGGCATCTGGGCGAAACCAAGTCAGAGAGAGAACCAGACCCAGACGCCTGGTGCATTCGGCGAGAGAATTGGCGCACTGTGCGAGTGCCTCGTGTAGGGCGATGCCCTATGTGAGGAAGCGGTGACGACCCCTTCGTACCCAGACGAATTGAAGCCGGTAGCAGCAAGATTGCCTCGGGTGGTCGTGCGAACCTGGACGTTGCCCCTCATGGCCATCATCGACGGCCTCAGCGGAGTGCTCTTCAGGGTCTTCAGGAGCGGCACCAGGGTGCAGCTGGAGAATACCAGCGTGTGGATGTATCAACCCGAGAATGCGGCGGTCCAGGGACGTGGTCCGGCTGTATTGTGGCTACACGGCGGGGGGATGATCGTCGGCGACGCGCGTCAGGATGAGGGCCGCAACCAGGTGATGGCCGACACACTGGGTGTCCCAGTCGTGTCGGTCCAATACCGAAACTCGAAGAATCACTCGTTTCCTGCGGGACTCGACGACTGCATGGAGGCGCTCGAATGGCTGGCGGCTCGGGAAGACGTCGACCCGGAGCTCATTGTGGTGATGGGTGCAAGCGGAGGCGGTGGACTGGCGGCCCAGGCCGTTCAGCGCGCGGTAGCCGAAGGTCGAGTCACCCCCTGCGCCCAGGTGCTGATCTACCCCATGCTGGACGATCGCTCTTCGGACGCTGAGCATCCCCACGACTCAGCGTACCGGACGTGGGATACCCAATCGAACCGCCTCGCCTGGGGTCGATATCTGAAGGGCCACGACCGGAGCGCACCTCCGCCTTTCGCGGTTCCAGCACGGACTTCTTCGCTCGAGGGGCTGCCACCGACCTGGATCGGTGTGGGCACGCTCGATCTGTTTCACGACGAGGATGTTGAATACGCCAAACGTCTCGAAGAGGCTGGCGTGGAGACAGAACTGGTGGTGCTCGATGGCGCGTTCCACGGCTTCGGCTTCGACGTCGCCGGCGCTGACACACCCCAGGCCAAGGCATTTCTCGCGTCACAGATGAACATGGTCCAGGCGAGGTGGGCTGAGCTTGGCTGGACCAAGGACCAGGCATCCGAGTGAAGCGCCGGGCACGCCCGGACAGTCTCGGATCGGCGGAAAGGCACTGGCCCACTCGCACGCGCTTAAGGGGACCTCTATCTATATCCAATTGACGTCCTTCAGCGTTGCGAGTGCCCGTCGATTCAACGTCGGACGCGAACACACGGCG
>CAYGTG010000501.1:0-6316 GCA_964352485.1 uncultured Nannocystaceae bacterium
TAGAGCACGGGGAGAATGAGGAGCTCGATCTTCGGCAGCGTGAGGGCCATGTTCTCAGCGATACGTCGAACGAGGATCGACCAACCAGCGCGGGCGGCGTGCTGAACGAGCACGAAGAACAGACCTCCGAGGCTCAGCGCAAGCCAGAACATCGTGGAGGTCAGGTACGAGAAGTAGAAGCCCGCATCGTGCTCCCCCTTGAGCCCGAACGCTCCGCCGAGGGCGAGGACCCCGACCGCGCCCGCGATCATGGGAAGCTTCTTCCACATGGAGCTGTCGGAGATGTTCACCTGCTCGGGGCGGACAACTGGTTCATCATGGCCGTGAGCGCTCATTGTGCGGCTCCGTTCTTGGCTGGTGCGTTGGCGGGTGCTCGGCCAGCTTGGGCGAGCTGCTTTTGGACCTCGGCCTTGTTGGAGCCGTGCGACACCTGAAGCACGCGAACCCACGCGGCGATGGCCCAGCGGTCCTTGGGATCGAGAATCTGGGCTGAGTACCCCTTCATCACGCCGTAGCCCTCGGAGCCGACCTTGAAGAAGTATCCAAGCGGTGCCGGCTGGTACTGCTCATCGTGGAAGTTGGCGGGCGCCTGTGCGAAGCCGTCGGCAACGCGGCGGTTTGCCAAGCCGTCTCCCCGTCCTTGCTCGCCGTGGCACGGCGCGCAGTAGATGCTGTAGCGCTCCTCCCCGCGAGCGAGGAGCTCAGCGTCAAGGACCATCCCCTCGGGAAGGGTCGCCGCGACCTTGCCTTGGTCGTCGATACCTCTCCAGAGGTGGTCGTCGTCCTTGAGAAAGCCGACCGCGACGGTTCCCACCGGGGGCGTCCGCATCACGCGACCATCGTCGAAAAACTGGTTCCGCTCCTGTGCTTCGCCACGCTCCTGCAGATCCATGTTCTGCTGAAGGTGGACGGGAGGCGACTCGGAGTAGTTGCCCCAGCAGCCCGCGAGGCCCACCAGCGCAAACGCTGCGAAAGATCGATGCATGAAAGACATCTCTAGTCCTCGACCTCTTCAACGCTGAGCGCGCCAGTTTCCTCGAGAAACTTGGTCGTGTCATCGGTGTTGTACCGCGGGTCACGCGCTTCGATGGCGATGAAGAACCGGTCGTCGGTGGCCCGAGCGAAGTTCTTCGAGTTGAAGAGCGAGTGGTACAGCTGCGGAAGCTTGTTGAGGCCCAGCATTCCGAACACCGCGCCGAACGAACCGAGGAGAATCCCGGGCTCGAACGTAATCGGCACAAACGCCGGATAGCTGTTCATCGGCTTCGAGGCGATGATGATTGGGTAGTCCACCGCGGACATCCAGTACTGCATCAGGAACCCGAGCGCAGCGCCGGAAAAGCCCATCACGCAGACGATCCAAGGCACGAGCGAGGCGCGCACGCCCATCGCTTTTTCGAGGCCGTGAACCGGGAACGGGGTGTAGGCGTCCCAAGCCGCATAGCCGGCGTCTCGGACCTGCTCACACGCGTGATAGAGGTCCTGGGGGGTTTCGTACTCGGCCAGAAGGCCGAAGCTTTTGGGGCGCTTACCCATTGTCCTTGCCGTCCTTCTTCTTATCGGTCGCAGGGGGCGTGAAGAGAAGCTTTTCTTCCTTCGCGTCCGCGTCGGAGGCTGCCTCTACGGGCTTCGAGTCGGCTTCACTGTCGGCGACCTTGGCGATGGCCTCCGCAGCTTCAGCCACCTCAACGGCGGCCTCCGCCTCAGCGGTCGCCGCGTTGGCCTCGACTTCGGCCAGTTCGGCCTTCACGCTCGCCGTCTCGGCCTCGACCTCAGCGGTCTCGGCTTTGACGTCAGCCACCTTGGCTTCGAGCTCCGCAGCCTCCGCCTTGGCCTTCGCCTCGACCGCCTTCGCTTCGGCTTCAACCGCCTTCGCGTCAGCTTCTGCTTCGGCCACCTTGGCCTTGCTCTGCGGCTTCGACTCGACCTCTCCACGGCTGGCGTGGTGGTCGCGCGAGCCGGGTTTCTTGTCGGGGTCAACCCAGTGCGGGTTGGCTCTGGGCATCACCGATTTGACCTCGGCGATGGCAATGAGCGGCAGGTAGCGCAAGAAGAGCAGGAAGAGCGTAAAGAACAGGCCGAAGCTGCCCAGGAACAGCGAGACGTCCCAGAAGGTGGGCGAGAAGTAGTCCCAGGAGCTTGGCAGGAAGTCGTGGTGCAGCGAGCTCACCACGATGACGAAGCGCTCGAACCACATTCCGATGTTCACGAAGATGGACAGGACGAACAGAATCTTGGGGTTCGTCCGAACCTTCTTGAACCAGATGAACTGCGGCGTGATGACGTTGCAGCTCATCATGATCCAGTAGCCCCATGCGTATGGACCAAACGCGCGGTTCTGGAAGACGAACGCCTCGTACTCGTTGCCGGAATACCAAGCGATGAAGAACTCCAGCGTGTACGCGTAGCCGACGATGCTGCCCGTCAGCAGGATGATCTTCGCCATGTTCTCCAGGTGCTTGATCGTGATGATGTGCTCGAGCTTGAACCAAACTCGCAGCGGGATCATCAGCGTCAGCACCATCCCGAAGCCGGAGAAGATGGCGCCGGCAACGAAGTACGGCGGGAAGATCGTCGTGTGCCAACCCGGAAGGTTGGAGACCGCAAAGTCGAACGAAACGATCGAGTGCACCGAAAGCACCAGCGGCGTGGCCATGGCGGCCAGCAGCAGGTAGGCAGACTCGTAGTTCACCCAGTGGCGGGCCGAGCCGCGCCAACCCATCGCCAAGAAGCCATATGCCATCCGGCGGATCGTCGTCTTGGACCGGTCCCGCATGGTGGCGAGGTCGGGAATGAGACCGACGTACCAGAACAAGCTGGAGACCGTAAAGTAGGTGGAGACCGCGAACACGTCCCACAGCAGCGGGCTGCGGAAGTTGACCCACATCTCCATCTGGTTGGGCACGGGGGCCAGCCAGTACGCAGCCCAGACCCGGCCGACGTGAACGCCCGGGAAGATGAGCGCGCAGATGACCGCGAAGATGGTCATCGCCTCGGCACCACGGTTGATCGAGGTCCGCCACTTCTGACGGAACAGGAACAGGACGGCGGAGATCAGCGTTCCGGCATGGCCGATGCCGACCCAGAACACGAAGTTGATGATCGGCCAACCCCAACCGACCGGGACGTTGTTGCCCCAGACGCCAACGCCTTCCCAGAACAGCCAGGCGAGGCTGATCGGAAGCAAGGAAAGCAGGGCCAGCGCCGGCAGGAAGAACAAGATCCACCGCTTGTGCGGCATCTCGATCGGCCGCGCGACGGCTTCGGTGATCTCCGCAAACGAGGGATCGCCCTTGATCAGCGCAGAACGCCCCTGAAGTGGATCAGGATCGGTCTCGTGCGTAGGTGGAATGTAGTGGCTCACTAGTGATGCTCCCCAGTCTGCTCGGCCGGCGCGGCATCGCTGCTCGCGGGGGTCTCGCCTTGAGAGGCTGCAAAGTCCTGCTCGGCCTTCTTGCGCGCCGCGCCCAGGGTTGGGTGCGGGTTGCGGATGCGAGCGAGGTACGTGGTCCGGGGCTGCGTGTTGAGGTCACGCAGCACCGCGTAGTTGCGAGGCGAACGCTTCGCCTTGCTGACGGCGCTGTCGGGGTCGTGGATGTCACCGAAGACCATGGCGCCGGTCGGACACACCTGCTGGCAGGCGGTGAGGATCTTGCCGTCTTCGACGACGTCCTTGCCCGCGACGTGGGCTTCGATCTTCTGCGCGTTGATGCGCTGCACGCAATAGGTGCACTTCTCCATGACTCCGCGGAAGCGGACGGTGACGTCCGGGTTCTTCTGCATCTGGCGAAGCCAAGCGTCCTCGCCCTTGAGTTCCTTGCGAACCTTGTCGTCCTGGCGATAGATTTTCCAGTCGCCGGGCCGCAGGCCAAGGTTGTAGTTGAAGAAGTTGTACCGCCGCACCTTGTATGGGCAGTTGTTCGAGCAGTACCGCGTGCCGATGCAGCGGTTGTAGACCATGTCGTTGAGGCCCTCGGGGCTGTGCACCGTGGCCGCGACGGGGCAAACCGACTCGCAGGGAGCCGACTCGCAGTGCTGACAGAACATGGGTTGCAGCGCCGCCTCTACGTCGTCGATGTTCTCCCAGGACTCGTTGCTACGGGTCTCGGGGTCGACGGCGCGGTAGTAGCGGTCGAGCCGGATCCAGTGGAGCTCGCGGCCGTTGATGACCTGCTCCTTGCCGACCACCGCGATGTTGTTCTCGGCCTGACACGCGACCACGCAGCTGAGACAGCCGGTGCAGGTGTTGAGGTCGACGCTCATGCCCCACTGCTGCTTCCCGGTGAGCTTCGGAGGCTCCCACAAGTGGCGCAGGCGCTCCTCGTCCATCAAGTTGGCCTTCTCGACGAAGTTCGGCTCGGCGCTGAACTCCTCCGCGGTGGCCTCGAGCACGATCGGGCGCTCCTTGAAGTTGTTGAGGTAGACCGGGGGCTTGAGTGAACCGTAGTCCTGGGTGTTGGCCAGCGCGTAGGTGCCGCTCGCCTTCGCGACCGATCCAGCACCGATCCACGCGGACGCCGAACTCCGGGCGACGTTGGCATTGAAGCCCGCGCCTTTGGAGACCACCCCGTCATCGCCATCCCAGCGGACGACCTTGCGGCCGCTGCCGATGTTGATCGACACGGTGTCGGTGGCCTGCCCCGGCATGATGAAGACCGGAAGCTCCATGGAGCCGCCGCCGGTCACCGTCACGGTGACCAAGTCTTCGTTGGCGACGCCCAGCTTGTTGGCGGTCCCCGGCGCGATGTAGGCGGCGTTGTCCCAAGAGAGCTTGGAGACCGGGTGCGGCAGCTCCTGCAGCCACGCGTTGTTGCCGTAGCGTCCATCGGCCAGCGTCGGGTCGAGGTGGAAGTTGACCTCCATGCCCTCGACGGGCTTGCGGCCGGCGGTGACCGCCGGAGCGATCTGCTCCCAGTTGGCCAACGGCGGGATGTTGACCTCGCGAGGCGCTCCGGCGATGACGCCATCGTGGAGCCAGCGCCGCCACATCTTGTCGGAGAAGCTGGGTCCGAGCTGACCGGCCCAGAATTTCTTGAGCACCGCGCTTCCGCGATCGAGCTTGCCGGTCGCGAACAGGTGGAGAAGCTCGGTGTCGCTGTACGTGTCGTGCAGCGGCTCGACGAGTGGCTGCACGATGGCCATCGTGCCGTCGCTGCTCTCCGCGTCACCCCATGCCTCGAGGAAGTGCGAGATGGGCAGGTGCCAGTTGGCCAGTGCGCCCGTCTCGTCCCGGTAGAGACCGAGGTGAATCGTCGTGGCTGTGGTCAGTTTTTCGGCCAGGCCGTGGTCGGACAGGCCGTCGTATGCCGGGTTGGTGTCGACGCAGACGACGGTGTCGATATCTGCGCCCAGTCCCGTGGACAGTGCGGTCAGCGGCTCCAGCGGCATGGCCGAACGGTCGAACCGCCAGCGCACCATCGTGCCGGTGTTTCGGACCGCCGAGTTGATGGCCGCGGCCAGGGCGTGGACCCACATGGGCTGACGCTCGCCGACCATCACCGCCGACTTGCACAGCGGACGGTAGCGCGAAGGCTTGGCCCCCGCGGCAGCAGCGGCAGCAGCTTCCTTGCAGCGGTCGTTCTCGACCGCCTCGGCGAGGTCCTGCGCCAACACGTCGATGACGGCCTGCGTGCCCGCGTCGAGCTCGACCGCAGGCAGCGCGTCGACGGAGAACCCCGGAGGTGCCTCAACGGCGTCGTACTTGCCCCCCATGAGGGCCTTGGCCAGAGCGATGAGCGCATCGCCAACCTGGCTGCCGCGAATGCGGGCCCGGTGGTCGGCCATCATGCCGGTGTTGCTCAGGTGCGGCTCAAAGACGTACAGCCGCGACATCGGGTCCGTGGGACCGACGACCTGGCGGGTGCCCGACCACTCTCGCGAAAGCCGGTTGCCGTCCTGGAAGTTGACGCCCAGGAAATCCGCATCGAACGACGCGATGACCTTGGCGCCCTCGAGGGAGTACCGGAACCGGGCTCCGTCGCCGCCGAGCATCTCGGCAACGGCCACCGACTGCGTGTTGCGCATCGGGTCGCCGTCGAAGAAGCGTGCCTGCGGGAACCGCTGCTTCATGCCCGAGAGCAGGCTGCGATTGGTCGGCGAGGGCATGTCGCGGACGACAAACGCCAAGCCTGCGCCCTTGCTCTTGCTCTTGTCCTCGAGCAGCGTCGTGAGACCAGCTCGCGCTGCGCCCCAGTCGCTGATCTCGCCGTCCTTCATCGGCATGCGGCTGCGATCCGGATCGTAGAGATCTAGGATCGAAGACTGCGCGTACAACGAAGTCGCGCCGCCAGAACCGGAGTGGTTCCCATTGCCTTCG
>CAYGTG010000502.1:0-6277 GCA_964352485.1 uncultured Nannocystaceae bacterium
GCTTTGGGGCAGCGACTCCTGGAGCCCGGCCCCCCCCGATGGCTGCGCGTGTAAGGTGCGGCCCCGATGTCCCGCGCGTTCGCTTCGCTCGTGTCCCTGGCGCTCTTGGCCACCGCTTGCAACCGCCCCACCGACGGACCGTCAACGAAGCCGCCGCAGGGCACCGAGGTCGCCCCGCCGCAGCTCGACCCCGAGCAGCTCTTCAAGGATCTCCAGACCCTCGCGGATGATGGGTGGGCCGGACGGTTCACCAAGGACCTTGCGCACCTCGGCGTCGCCGCCGACTTCATCGCGGCCAGCCACAAAGCCGCGGGCATCCAGCCGGTCGGGACCTCGTACCGGGTAGAGTTCGACTACCCCACGGGCAAGGAACCAGGCGACGCGTTCTATCTGTGGGTCGACCGCGACTCGGACGCGGTGCAGGTACAAGAAGCCGACGTTCGACCGGCCGCCTTCGGTCCGCGGCGAGCCGTGGTGGGCACGCCGGTCTGGGTCGCGGCCGACAGCACGCAGGGGGTCGCAGGCCGGCCGGTCGTGACCCCAGCGCCACTGGCGGATGTGCATGCGCGTGTCCAAGCCTTGGCCTCCGCGGGCGCATCGGCGGTCCTCTTCGTCGCCGACACCCTGCCCGCCCCCATCGCGGAACCGCCGACCGACAGCATCGGGGCGGCGTGGATCACCACGGCCAACGCCGCCACGTTCTTGCGCGTCCCCACCGACGCGGCGCCGAAGAAGGCCGCCGAGCTGACCGGGATCAAGATCTCGATGGCGCGCTCGGAAAAAGAAGTCCGCGCGACGGCCCCGAACGTCGTGGCATGGATCGAGGGCTCCGAGCGGCCGGAGGAAATCGTCTTGCTCGGCGCGCACTACGATCACATCGGGACGAAAGACTTCGGGACGTTCTGCCGTTCCCCGGACGATGACCGCGACCCGGAGGATGTCATCTGCAACGGCGCCGACGACAACGCCAGCGGCACCGCCCTGCTGATGAACATCGCGCGCGCGATCGGGACCAGCGGCTATCGACCCAAGCGCTCGTTGGTCTTTGCCCACTTCGCGGGGGAGGAGCTCGGGCTGCATGGCTCCCGTGGTCTCGCCGAATCCCCGCCGGCGGTGGCGCCCTTCAGCACGGGCCGCGTGGTCGCGATGCTCAACATGGACATGGTCGGTCGACTCGCCGAGGACGGGGTCGAGGTCGGCGGGGAGAAAACGAGCGCCGCGTGGCCAGCCCTCATCGCCGCGGCGGCGCCCGATTCCCTCAAGGTCAAGCACCCCGAAGCGGTCACGGGTCGCAGCGACCACGCGCACTGGTTTCGCCAGGGGATCCCCGTGCTGTTCTTCTTCACCGGGCTTCACGCGGACTATCACCGGACATCCGATGAGTTCGACACCTTGAACCTGTCCGGGATCGCGGACATCGGCGAGCTGGTATTGGGGGTGACCCTGGCACTGGCCGACGGTGCCGAGGTCCCCGCCGCGCAAAAATCGAAGTAGCCGCGGCCCTCGGCCTTGGCAGCCGCCGCTACGGCCGAGTACCGTGGACTCGTGGCGGTGGACCCTGCGTATCGCGGCACGATGGTAAGCGCCATCATCCGCATGCTCGACGACGACCCGGCGTCCGTGCGAGCCATCGAGCAGCACCTGCCCAAGCCGGTGCTCCAGGAAATGCGGGCCTCGACCCGGCTGGCCTGGGTTCCCGCCGAGCCCTTCGACCAACTCAAGCAGCTTCACTTCGAGCACCTGGGCGTCGACCGCTACGTCGATTTCTGGCGGCAGTACATGACGCAGATCGCCGTGAGCCCGCTGTTCCGCAACCTGCTCGAGGGAGGCAAACGCATCTTCGGGACCACCCCTGCGGGTCTACTCAAGTGGATGCCCAAAGGGTGGGACCTCTCCACGCGCGCCTGCGGAAGATTCCGGGTCGATGTCGCCCAGACGACGGCAACCATCACCCTCGAAGACGCCCCCTCGTCTTCGCAGCAAGCCTCCACCGGTCATGCATCCAGGGGCGCGATCCTCGGCCTGTGCGACCTGCTGTCCATCGAGAGCACCGTCGACGTCGACGACTCCCGCATGAGCGAGGGCCGCTTCGTCCTGCACGCTCACTGGTCTTGAGGGAATCCGTCCCATCGCGGGAACCCCAAGCGTGCCTCGTGACACCATGGGTTGTGGGCGGGAGACGAGGCAGGCGGGCGGCAGCGTGGGGTCTCGTAGCGCTGCTGATGGCGCTTCCCGCCGAGGCGCTCGCCCAGTGGTGCGGTGACGGCGTACTCGACGGGGACGAGGCTTGCGACCTCGGAATCGGCAACGACGCGGGCGGGTCTTGTACGCCGGGTTGCACGGTCTCGGCGTGTGGAGATGGGGTCCAAAGCTCCGGGGAGGCCTGCGACGACGGCAACGGGCGCAGCGGGGACGGGTGCAGCGGGGACTGCCGAGACGAATCCCAGCCGACCTGGTCGGCAACGAGCGATGCAGATGCCGCCAGCGACGAGTGGTTCGACGGAATCGAGCGAGCCGGAGATCGAGTCTTTGCCCTGCACCACACCTCCGAGCTGTGGGGAGCGTGGTCGAGTACGCTCGTCGCGTATGACCTGCAGGGCCATGCGCTGTGGGAGTCCTTCTTTGGGCCCGAGCCGTTCAACCAGATCGGCGATTTTGCGGTCTCGGGCGACCGGTTGTTTGTCGGCGGCCGGCGGTTTGGATCGAGCGGCGGCACGGAAGCGGTTATCGGTGCGTATCGGCTCGACGGCTCCATCGTCGGCGAGTCTCCCCTGCTTGGTATCGAGCACATCTCGGTGGTCCTCATCGGACCCGACGGCGACCTCTTCCTCGGCGGGCAGCTTCGGCGAGGCGACGTCGACCGCTGGTTCGGCCGCTACTCGGTCACCGACGACGCCCTGCGCTGGAGCTCGTCCGAACCTCGGGTCGGCGGAACAGAGAGCGTCAGCTCCGGCGCGTTCGACCCCGAGGGCGGCCTGTACTTCTGCGGCGAAGTCGGCCGCGCGGCGTTCCTGCTGCGCTTGGACCCGCAGACCGGGGAGCTGCTGTGGGAAGACCGTCCGCACGAGAGCGGGAACGCATTTGGTGCGGACGCCAGCGGGCTCGCGTTGACCCACGAGCAGGTGGTCATCGTTGGAACGACCCAAGTCTCCGTCACCGAGCGCGTGGATTGGCATTCGCTGGGCTGGGTGTCGGCCTTCACGCTCGAAGGCGTTCCTCGCTGGGACGCCGTGGAGGCGGCCGATTTTCCAGCCTTCGATGGCCTGTCCGCGGTGGCAGCGCGAGCGGATGGTTCGATCGTTGTCGCGGGCTATCAAGAACACGAAGGCCTGGCCGCGCCGACCGAGTGGGACCGCGACGGGCTCATCGTGGAGTACAGCGCGGACGGAACGCGGGGCCGGGAGCTCCGCCATGATGGTCCGCTCCACCTCGAAGACACCTTCTCTGCAATCTCGGTCCTGGACGAGGACCGGGTGCTGGTTGCGGGAGCCTCGAGAGCCTTGGCCGCAGCCGAGGTCGGATTGCTCGCGGAGTTCGAGCTGCCGCCGCTGGCCGAACGAGCCGAGCACGCGCCGCATCGCTCGAGCGTGCAAGCGCCGCCCCCACCCCTGCGAGGGCCAGTGTCTCCGCACGCAGAGACGCTCTACATCGACTTCGACGGCGCGTCCCTGCGCCCCGGATCCGACGGGCGGCTCGAGCAGATGAGCTGCATCGACGGTGCCTTCGAGTATCCGGGCTTCGACGCCGGGCGAGAGTTCGTGGAGGCGACCGTGGAGGCCGTACGGCAGCACCTGGAGCCGTTCGACATCACGGTGGTCTGGGAAGAACGCCCCGACCCAAGCCTGCCCTACACCACAGTCCTCGTCGGCGGGGCTCCAGAGCAGCTGGGCTTCGACGACTCCACCCAAGGGTACGCGTGCCGAGTCGACTGCGGGAATCGGGTCCCGCATGAGCTTGTCCTGGCATTCGACAACGACTCCGAGCAGGCGCTGGCCAACACGATCGTGCACGAGGCCGCCCACGCCTGGGGCCTGGACCACGTGGTCGACAACGCGTCGTTGATGTCACCGTTCTCGCCCGTCGACAAGGCCACGCTGCTGGACCGCTGCGTCGAGATCTCCGAAGCGACGAGCAGTCCCGTGTGCATCGCGGAGCACGAGAGTTTCTGCCCACCTGGGCAGCAGAACGAGCGCGCCGAGATGATGGCGCGGTTCGGCGAGCGGCGAGTGGATCTGGAGCCGCCGGTGTTTCTTGGACTGCCCGAGGGGGTCGTGGAGATCGAGCCCGGCGATCCGTTTGTGCTGAACTTCGAGGTGGAGGATGACTCCAGCAACCCGGGGGTGGAGCTTCGCGTCGCGGGCCTGGGTGTTCGGCAGACGCTGGACCCGGCCGTGCCAGAGACCGAGGTCTATCTGCCCGCGGGCGAGCACACGCTCGAGGTCCGCGGCATGGACCACGCAGGCAACGAGGCGGTGGAGGAGATCAGTGTACGGGTCGCGGTCGCAGACGCCGAGACCACCGGTGGATCGGAGACGACCGGGGGCGAGGCGGACGAGGACGACGGTGAGACACAGACCGGTGGGCCAGCCGCCGACGGCGAGCCTGCGAGCGACGGCTGCGCTTGCACGACGCGGAGGGCCTCCGACGTGCCGAGTTCGCTGCTCTGGCTCGTGCTGGGCGGCGCCTTCCTACGACGCGCCCGCCGAGTGTGACCGCCGTCGGTGATATCCTCGACGTCGGATGCGACCGATGGTTGGAGCGCTGCTGCTGCTCGGCACGTTGGGGTGCGGTGAGAGCACAGGGGGCAGTTCCTTGGGTGTACCGGTTGGCACCACCGCGGCGCAGTCCGACGCTGCGACCGGGTCCACGGAGGCTTCGACCGCGGCCTCTTCTTCCGCGGGCGACGGCTACGTTCCGTGCGAGGAACAAGGGGACTGCGATGGCATCAGCTGCTTCGACGGCGTCTGCCTGCCGTGCGGGGGCCGGGAGGAGAGGTGTGCGGAAGACGAGCTCTGCATCGGCGATCGCTGTCGTCCGCTCGCAGAGCTCGACGCGTGCCAGAGCGCCGGCGTTCCGGTCTGCGGCGACGGCATCCTGCAGGCGCCCGAGCTATGCGACGGCGGGCCCGAGTGCGAGGGCTGCGAGCGGACCGTGAACGCGCAGCCGTGGGGCGATCCCGTGGAGGCATTCGCGCTGGATGTTGCGCCCGACGGGACGGTGGCTGCCTTGAGTTCATCGCGCGAGGGGAGCCGGCTCCACCTCTTCGGACCCAGTGGATCCACGCAGCTGGTCCGAGTTTTCGGAGCTTCGTTGGGGGGCCTGCGCTGGGTCGAGGGCCAGTTGTTCATCTGGGGCAGCGACGACGGCGCGGTCGTACTCGGTGTGAGCGGCACCGGTGACGAGCAGTGGCGGCGGAGCTTCCCCGAGGCCCAGCTCGGAGGCGGACGCGCGTTCGATGATGGGCTGGTGCTCGCAGGGTCCGTGGAGCAGGACAACAGTCCCCAGGACCGCGGCGTGGTCGTCGTCATCGGCCCGGACGGTGCGCTCCGGCTGGAAGCCAAGCAGGGAGACCTCCTCTCGGTCGACGCAGTGGCGGCGGTCGAAGGCGAGCTCGTGTTGACGGGGCCGCTGCTCGACCACGAAAACCGAACACTGGTTCGGCGACTGGATGCCAGCGGTGCCTCGCGCTGGACGGACGCCGGCTTCTGGTGGACGTTCTCCCCGGTGATCGTGGTGGCACAAGACTCGAGTTCCTGGGCGATCGACGACGGCGGCACGGCGGTGAAACACGACGCCGTTGGGCAGCGCGTGCAGACGGTGCCGTGCCTGGGCTCGGTCGACGGCCGGGTGGACTCCGTCGCGGCCGGAGCCTCGACCGCCCTCGCTTTTCGAGCGCGAGTCCACGAGGACGAGGTGCTGTGGTGGGTCCTCGCCGGGGCACCGACCGACACCCAGCGTGCCTGGTCGACCCCCGATGAGGTGCAGGCGATGGCCTGGATGCCCGGAGGCTCGCTTCTGGTCGCCTTGGATGGGGTCCCTACCCTGGTGGAGGTGTCGCTGTGACCCGAGCCGCTCTGTCGCTCGCTCTGCTGACCCTGGCGGGGCCAGGGTGTGAGGCGTGCAGCACCGAGGCCCGGACCTCCGCCGGTGCCGGAACCGGCGGAGTCATTCCGGACACGACCAGCCGGTCGACATCTGCAGCGGCCCAGACGGATACCGGCGGCGCGACCGAGCCGGGGCAGACCACGTCGGGCACCGCCTCGGCCTCGTCCTCGAC
>CAYGTG010000503.1:0-2149 GCA_964352485.1 uncultured Nannocystaceae bacterium
CCCATTACCAGGGCGATCGCGTTGGAGCACTGCGATCCGGTCGCGTAGGTACCGTCGTCGTTCCGGTACTCCCGCCGCCAAGCGGCGCGGATTGATTCGGCGAGCCGGTTGTACTCGGCGGCGTCGTCCGCCTCGCCGATCAACGCGGCGATCTGCGACATTCGCTCGGCGCAGTGGAAGTAGAAGGCGGTCGCTGTCACCGGAGGGGGGGTTAGCTGCGCGGCGCCGGGGCGTTCCGCCGGCCCCAGGTCGTACCAATCGCCGAGTCCTTCCTCGACGATCCCGTCGGTCGCCTTCGAACCGAGGTACTCCAGGTACCGCTGCATGACCGGGTAGTAGGCTTCCGCAAGCTGCAGATCGCCGGTCGCTTGGTAGTGCTGCCAGGGGACGAGCACGACCGCCGCGCCCCACTCCGCCGCCGCGCGGAACGTGCCCGGGAACTCGACGTACTCCGGAGCGATGTTCGGCACGAGGCCCGAATCGAGTTGCGAGTCGGCCATGTCTCGCATCCCCTTGATGAAGATCCGGTGCGCGTCGAACTCGTACCTGACGCCCGGACCGTTGAGGTGGTATTGCTCGAGCCAGCCGAGTTTCTCGCGGTGGGGGCAGTCGGTTAGGACGGAAACTAAATTCGACCGCTGCGCCCAACGCACCAGGGTGCGGATCCGGTTGAGTAGCTCGTTGGAGCACGCGAATTCGCCGGCGGGCGCGGCGGTGGTATGCACCACGACCCCCTCGACGCTGACGATTTCGGGAAGCTCGCCGCCCGGCTCGCCCGGCATCCGGTCGGCCTGGAGGTAGCGGCAGCCGGCGTAGAAGAACCTGGGGAACCAGGTTTCTTCGCCATCGGTCGCTTTGGTGTACTGCCAGTAGGCGGGGCCTCGATTGCCCCCGCAGGTGCTCCGGTCGATCTGTCCCGCGTCGTCGAGCACCTCCGCGTGCGTGAGTCGGACGCTGCTGCCGGCCGGGCCACGGACCGTGACACGCGGCATGAACGAGGCGTTTTGCCCCAGGTCGAGCACGGAGCGCGTCTCGCTCGAACGACTGAGCTCACGCGCCGGCATCGACTCGATCGCCCCGATCGCCGGGGCGGACGACGTATGGCCCCGCAGCCTGCCGCCCGGTCGAACGAGTTCCACCGCGGCGGTCCAGGTCGAGTCGTCGAAGCCGGGCTCGTCCCAATCCTTAGGCAGCCGACGCCCGTCGTGGTCTTCCCCGCCGAAGATGTCGTTGTAAGTGATCGGTCCCGGATCGACCCGCCAATCTGTGCTGCTGGCGACCCGTTCACTCGATCCGTCCGCGTACTGGAGTTCGATCTGGACGATCGCTCGCTGAGGCCCGAAGGTCCCCTGGAATTTGCTGAACCGGTTGCGCCGCTCGGTGTGATACATGCCGTCGCCCAGGACGATTCCCACCGCGTTGCCGCCTTCTCGGACGAGCTGCGTGACGTCGTGCGTCTCGTACAGGCAGGTGCGGTTGTACTTAGTCCAGCCGGGAGCCAGCAGACCGTCGCCCGACTTCTGACCATTGAACCGTAGCTCAAACTGACCGAGCCCGCAGACATGGGCGACGGCTCTCGTCAAGCCGGGACGGACGTCGAACTCGTTCCGCATGAGGATCGACTCGGTCTGCCAAGGTGCGACCACCCACTTCGCCGACCAGTCCTCGGGCGCTAGCAAACCCGTGGTGAACGACGCCGGCGCACTCCAATCGGTGGGCTGGTCACGCTCGTCCCACGCACGGGCGCGCCAGTAGACCTCTTGAGACGACTTCAAATCCTTGCCGGCGTAGGGGACGCGGAGCGTCTGGTCGCTGTGGGTCTTTCCACTGTCCCAGAGGTAGGGCCCGCTTGAGAGCCCCTCTCGGGTTGATGAAGCGACCACTCGGTAGGCGGTCTGCTTCGCTCCGCGCCGTTCAGACGTCAGCTGCCACGACAAGCGGGGCGCCGTGACATCGACCCCAAGCGGATCGAGCGCGTACTCGCACCGTAGGCTGCCAACCCGTAAGTGATCGAACCCCGAGGCGATGGCTGGGCAAATGACGAGGGCGGCCAAGAGGCCTATGCGCGATATCAACATGGTTGTCGATTCAAGAGACGAGTGTTACGGCGCAGTCGATCGATCCGAGTCCAGCATCGAGGCGACGAAGG
>CAYGTG010000503.1:2159-2494 GCA_964352485.1 uncultured Nannocystaceae bacterium
ACCCAGAATCGTGAGCCGCTCGCTGGCGTCGGCGGCTTCGTAGGCACGCCGAGTCAACTCGAGTGACTCGTCCGTCTCACCCCGGACGAAAAGCCGGTCGGGCGCGGCAAGGGCCAGCAACCCGGGCGTGTCGCCGTATTTCACGGCTCCGGGCAAGAACCTCATATCACGCCAAGAGGTGAGTCTGTCGAAGCGGAATTGCTTGGTATCGATCATCGTTGAGTCGAGGGTGTCGCCCCCGACGGCCAGTGCGGCGACGGCGTACGGCGCTCCGCCGTCCAGCACGACCAGCCCGACCCGTTCGATGCTCGGCGTAAGCCCCCGTACGACTGAGG
>CAYGTG010000503.1:2504-6274 GCA_964352485.1 uncultured Nannocystaceae bacterium
GAGCAGGTCGCCGGCGCGGTGAGCGACCGGCGAGCGATTGTATCCGTAGTGGAGTGACGGGACGGGACGTTGGCCAGGGAGCACCGGGGCCCGTTCGAGCGGACCCTTGCTGGGGGCCAAGTCGCCCTGCGCGTAGAGATCGACGCCGACCACGGCGCACCCGTGAGAGATGAGTTTCTCGGCGAGCGGAGAGGGTCGGCCTTCGGCGCTGGCCACTGACGACTTGCCCTCAGGCTGGGTGACGATCGCCACGCAACACGCCCCCTCCGGTATGAGGGCGATCGCGGGGAGATCGATCTCGGCCTCCCCATTACGAATCATTAAGCGCTGCTGGATGACCCGATCGGTTTGCGACTCATTGAGCACGCGGAGACTGCTAGTCGCGACACCTTCGGCAGCCCCACCCAGCAGGACCTCGACGGCGCGCCCCACGACGTCGCGATAGCGCTGGAGGCTCGCCTCGTCGCGCGGCGTGAGGTGGGCCATCTGTGCGTCCGATCGATCAGCCATCACTCGCATCAGCTCGATCTCGGCGGTTCGATCGACCTCCTTATCAGGCGAGATCGCGATTTCTTCTTTAGTGATCGGAACGAAGCTCTGTTCTTCGAGTCGGCTGTCGGCGTCGAGGCTCAGGTGTTCGTTCAACCAGGCGTACATCGCTGTGCGGCTCGCCCGGTTGTAGTTGTGCGGAAACTGGATAAGCGACGCGTGCGACACCCGTTGCGGAACGCCGAGCATGGCGTAGAGGCTTTGCAGTTCGGGCCACCCGACCTCGGCGAAGCCGCGGGTCCAGTCATCTGCGGACGCGATCCCAAGCGGCTTGGGCGCCATCAGGGCGGCAAGCTCGACGTTCGACGTCCCGATTCGGAGGCAGCAAGCGTTCTCGCACCCGCAGCCTCCTTGCATCGCGGACGATACCATCACGACGGGAAACGCCACCGCCGGGCGGTCGTCGATCGAGCACAGCATCAGTGTCTGGGTGGCTCCGCTGCTCCCCCCAGTGACAGCGATCCGATCCGAGTCCACATCGTCGAGTGAGGCGAGCCAGTCGAGCGCGCACTGCGAGTTGTAGGCTTGGACGCCTAGCGGACCCTGTAAACGAAGCTCGGCTTGAGGGCTGTAGAATCCCCAGGCGTCGGGGGCGTCGAGCACGGTGTCGTCGCTAGGGGCGTGGATCGGCACGAGTGAGAACTGCCGGCTGTCGCCGTACCCGAGCATATCGTAGAGGAAGACGACGCAGCCCATCCGAGCCAATTGGACGCACCGCGCCTGCAAGGGGAATCGCCCGCCCGGTTCGCGGCGTTCTGCTCCGAGTGCGACCTGCTTGTCGTAGTCGTCATCGTCCCACCGATGGAAACGCCCGCCACCCCAATGCCCGTGGGGACTCAGCACGCCGGGTCTCGGCGACTTCGGCCGGCCTGCGGGTCGGTAGAGACTTCCGGTAACGAGGCAACCGGGAAAGCTCTCGAGCGAGACCGCTTCGATGGTGTACCCATCCCGTTCAACACGCCGGTGGATTGTCGCTTTGGGTTTCGGCCGTTCGGGCGGCGGCCACAGCCCGGCCGCCACCTGCACCTGGAGGCGGACTCGTTCGGCACGATCGCGCCACGCTTCGGGTGAAGCAGGCGGCGTGAAGGCGAAGCGGTCCTCGCGCAGATTCACAATCCGCTCCAAGCGAGGGTCGGCGCCAACGGCCACCCCGCACCACAGCCCGACGAGAGCCGTCGCTGCAGCGGCTAAGCGGGTTCGATTCGTCCAAGCCACCATGCCCCTAGGAATCCTTCTTCATCGACTTCACACGCACGGCAAGGCGGTCGCGGAACTCTTGAACACTTTCTTTGGTTACCGGCTCGACGCTGATATGAATCGCGGCCCGCCCCACAACGGGGAGGAATTGCCGATCGCCACGGCAGAGGGAGTCCAGCATGCCGATCGCTTCGTACCCGTAGCTAAAGGGGTCTTGAGCGATCGCGGCGTAGATGTGTCCTTCCTGCACGCCATCGAGCGTCTCGTCTGGAGTGTCGAAAGCGATCAGCTGAACGCGGTCGATCTTTCCGAGCGACTTGAGGGTTTCCAGAACGACGGGGCCTTGCCGTGAGTTGAGGGTTACCAGGCACGCGATGTCGCGGTGCTCTTCGAGGAGACTCTCAACGCGTTGTTTGCACGCCTCGTTGTCGCCCTGGTCCGCGTAGACCCCGACCAGCTGAAATCGTGGATCGGTGCGCGACGTCTCGGGAACGGGCGACTCTTCCAGCCGTGTCGTCAGGCCCGACAGTCGATCGATGAGGTTCTCTTTTGTCTCGTTCGCAAGCAGGACGGCCACCTTCCCGCCGTCGGGAAGGGCCTTCTTCACAAGGGTGCCGGCGACAAGCCCCGCGCTGAAGTTGCTCGTGCCGACGTAGCCATGACGCGCCGAGCCCGATGCGTCCGAGTCGAAAGTCACGACCGGCTTCATCCCAGCGACAGTCGATGCTCATCACCCAGGTCGCTGGGCATCGATCGGGCTGATCGCCACCGCGTCGATGTCGGCCGAGCCGACCACCGAGAGAAACTTCATCTGGTCTTCGACGCCCTCCGCGACGTCCGGCTGACGTACGTCCAGTTCGATACCAAGCTCGGCGGCCGCCGCCTCGGCTCCCGCCACCGCCGCCTGCCAATACTCACCAGGGCCACCAGTAATAAGTGCGATTCGATTCGGCGCCGACCCTGGTTGCTCGACCGGGGTCGCCCATCCGCGGTATACGAGCACCGCAACAATGGCGGCGGCTGTGATCCCCCAAAAGGCTTTTCGCTGGAACATGGCCGTGGACTCCGTGAGATTAGGGGGCGGACTCGTTGTCGGAACGGCCGCCGAGGAGCGAGAAGAGCTTCTGATCGACATCGTACGCGTAAGTGTGCACGGATCCGTCGCAGTACGCCATCTGGCAACCGACCGTGTGCGCCGAACCGAAGCGATACCGTAAATCAACGGGCGGTCTCAGAGCCGCGCTATCGGGCAACGGCGTCCTTGGCGCCGAGTCGGAACCGGTGACCCCAGAGTTGTCCTGGTCGTGGCCCGTGTAGAGAGACTGATCGTCGGAAGAACTGAGCCCATCCTCGTAGTGCCTCGGATCAAGGGCTTTTTCGCCAACGAGAGCGGTCTGAGAAAGTCCGTCCGTGATCTGTGAGGGGCGGATCGCGCTGCGCCGATAGATGACGCCGCTGAAGACTTGGTGGTCCGGCCTTTCCAGGAGGAACGAGGCCACCTCGCCAGGGGCCGGGCCGACTACCTCGTTGTTGCCCAGGTTGCCGGCGTTGCCGCGGTAGTCCCCCCGGGCGACCGAGCAGCGCCCGACCTCGCAATCCTGTGCGTTGAAAGCGAGGACCGGGAAGGTGGCGACCTTCTCCACGAGGGGAAACGTTCGGACCCCCCGCTTGCTGGGGCACATGAACAAGCCCACGGGTGTCGAGACGAGCTGGAGCATCTCGGCGCGCTTCTCGATCGAGATGGCAGTCCTATCGACCAAGTCATCAAGCACGCCCCCGCCAAGGTCTCGTAGCGGTTGGTTGTCGGTGTAGGACAACAGGTTGAAAGCCCAACTCCCCGGCTGTCCCCCGGCAAACCCAGCGTTTGAGTCGCCGACCCAGCGATAGCCCCACCCTCCGGTTGGGAAGTGGCCATGCGCTGACTCGTGGTCAAGCGCCGCCAGAGCGATCTGTTTGAGATTGTTCTTGCACTGCGATACCCGTGCGGCTTCGCGTGCCGACTGGATGGCGGGCAAGAGCAAGGC
>CAYGTG010000504.1:0-6249 GCA_964352485.1 uncultured Nannocystaceae bacterium
GTCGCGGAACTCAGCGGAGGCGCGAATCTGGAGAAGCCTGCGTCGAGACTCGTGTCACAGAGCCCGAGCTGTCACAGTGGCGGAGTACGCTTGGGGCTCAGATCGGCTCGGGCGAGTCGGCGCGGTCGGCCACGTGTAGCGCCGGGCGCAGTGAAGCAGCAGCCGACGTCAGTCCGACGCATCCGGGTCGTCGACGATGCGCAGGAGATCATCCGTATCGAGGCAAACCGTTTGCCCGCCCCGAGCCACGCAAGATGAGCCGGCCGGACACAGGGAAGCATCGGGATCGCAGGGCGTCAGGCACAGGCCCAATGCGCCGCCACTTGTGACGATGCAGGACCGGTCCGGTGGACACGTCGGCTCGCGCTGGGTGCCCATGCACAGAGGCGTGCAAACCCCGGGCTCCTTCTGCGTCGAACCCAGACAGGCGGACCCTGCCTCGCACGAGTCATGGCCCAAGGGCAGCTCGTACACTTCGCACGCATTGCCCCGCGCATCAGGCTCCGCGTCCAGAGGCGAACAGTTCGCCCCGTCGTACACCGTGCGGTAGGCCGAAACGCTCGGCCCGCACTTGTCAGCGTCGGCACAGTCTTGGCCGTAGGTCGTGCAGTGAACGAACGAGATGCAGCCCTGTGCTTCGCAGGGGGAGAAGCAGTCCGCGACCTCGCATGCTCGAGACTCCACGACCTCTTGCACAGTGAGCGTCGGAGCGCAGGGGTCCGCGGGGTAGCTCACCGTCCCACGCAAATGCGCGAATGTGCCGCTGCACGGCAACAGCCCACGAACCTCGCCTTCGATGCGCAGTGACCATTGCGGCTCCGAGCACGGCACCAGAGCCAAGCCATCACCAAACAAGCCATCACCAAAGATACTAGGGGCGGCGACGAGCTCTCCTTGCAGGTCGAGCATCGTTCCCTCCGGCGGCGTCGCGCAGCCCGTGCTCGAGCCCTCGCCCGCGCTGAATGTCGAGCTTCCCGAGGTCGTGGAACCGGAGGTCGTGGAACCGGACGTCGTGGAGGTGATCATGCTCGATGACCCCTCAGCGGGCTCGGGACCACATGCCGCCAACCCGGCCAATAGCGCCACGATTCCACGCGCGATCGCGTGCATGCGCAGCATTCTACTCGGTGAGCCCGGCGGAACGAGCGCGGAGTTCGCGGTTACGGGCGGCAGCCTCGCCTGCGGGCAGGACTACGAGCAGGTGACCCAAGGGCGGGCGGCACACTCGCATGCAGCCCCGAGTGCACACTCGACCCGACGCAATGGGACAACTGTGGCGACGGCATCGTTGACCCCGGAGACGCATGAGAGCCTCAAGGCTACCACTCGCACCGCCACGCGACCTGGGCGCTGCAGGCTGCCGTCTTCGAAGCCCTGCCACCTTCGACGAACCGGGCGGGCGGAGGGGCGGCCGCGGTATCCTCTCGTGTGTTCGCAGGCTGCCGATGCCCTTGCTGCCCCGAGTCGATCCTCACCGTGCGGGACGTGGAGGGCCGCAAGGTGCTCGTATGCCAGAGCTGCTCGGGCGCCTTCGTCGGTGCGGAGCTGGGTCTTCGCTTGCTTGCCGTCCTTGAAGCCGACGTTCGCGACCCGAACCCCTCGCGGCTGTGCTCCGTTTGCCGCCGGGCTATGCGGTCCGTCGTGGCCGCCGACGTCGAAGTCGAGGTCTGCAAGGCCCACGGTCTGTGGTGCGACGCGGGCGAGCTCCCCGCACTCGTTCGCGCGGTCGCGAACGCCGTAGGCAAGCCGATCCCTGCGGTGCTCGCAGATCCACCTGCGCCCGCACAACCAGAGCCTCTCGCTCCCCCAGAGGTCCACCACAGCGCAACCGGGCCCTCAGACGTCGAGATCGCGAAGGACTGGGCCACCGCGGCCGTGGATGAAGTCCTCAGCCCCATCACCGATCTTCCCTACAACGCGCTGGGTTTCCTCGACGACCTGTTGAGCTGAACGTAGGTGAGAACCAGCCTGGGAGTCGTGTGAGGGCGACGTCGTCATCCAGTCTGCCCAGGCTCGACGCTCGTGTGCTCCCGAGCTTGCGACTTCAGGCACACTCGAGGTCGATGAGCGAACCCGAGACATACTTGATCACCGGAGGCACTGGCCGGATCGGAACCGCTTTCGTGCACGAAATGGCGTCGCGCGGGCACCGGGTCCGCCTCGGGACGCGCTCACCGAACGGGCCGGCGGCCTGGTTGCGGAGTCGGTTCGGACCGGGCATTGTCGAGCCGGTCGCCGTCCCGGTCGATGATGCCGCTGCGCTCGACACTGCGTTCGGGGGCTGTGTTGGCGCGTTGTTCGTGGCCCCCTTTGGCGAGATGAAGGCATGGCACGAGGCGATGTCGGGGGCCGCGAGACGAGCAGGGCTCGCACACGTGGTCAAGGTCAGCGTGACGGGGGCCCGAGGGCCCGACTCCGACCCGCCGCCTGGGCGTATTCCCAGCATGCACTTCGAGGGGGAGGAGATCCTCCGGGCCAGCGGCATTCCGACGACCGTCATTCGGCCGACCATCTTCGCGCAGCACTTCTTGGGTCTGAGCCCCGCCCTCTTTCGGCAGGGGGACGCGCATTTTCATCTTCCCACGGGGGATGCGAAGGTCGCGTGGCTCGACTGTCGAGACATCGCGGCGTGTGCCGCTGCCGTCCTGTCGTCGAAAGAGCACCGGTCCGGTTTCGCCGGCCAGGCGTTCGAGCTCACGGGGCCGACCGCGGTGACGGCCGCGGAAATCGAAGCGATTCTAGGCGCGGTGGCGGGTCGCACGATCGCCCACGCAGACGGCATGGAAGCGTTTTCGCAGCACGCGAAGGAGCTCGGCGTTCCCGACACCATCAAGGGAATCTACGGTGAGGCGGCCGATGGATGGTTCGGCGATGTACACGACGACGAGTTCGTGCAGCTCACCGGCCGGCACACGACCTCGTTTGCCAAGTTTGTCTTCGACCACCGAGCCTGGTTCACGGCGTCCTAGGCCTACCGTGATCTCGTTCGAGGCCTCTCGGCCCAGCGGCGGCCGGTCCACGACGTCGAGGCCGAGCACCGCGACCGCATGGGGATCCGCAGCGGCCGCAAGCCATGCAGCCAGTCCGCCGGCGGAGTGTCCCGCGTGCGCGACGGGTACACCGTGGGCAAGGTGCTGCGAAAGCGCGACCGCATCTCGTCCGTTTTGGGCGTGGTCGGCATCTAGGGGCGACGAATGGCAGTACTGCGGCGTGGCCACCCGCAGGCCGTGGGACGCGAGGTGCGTCGCGAGACCGGCGACATGGCGACGCTTCCTCGAGAAGCCATGACCCAAGACCACCAACGGCGCACTGGCGCGCCCCTTTGGCACGAAGAGCGTGTAGGCGAGTCCGCAGTCCGCTAGCTCGAGCTGGTGGTTCGACGTCTCGACCTCGTGCGGCCCCAACGCGTCGAACCCTGGGTTGAGCATCGCGGTATCCGCAGGCGTTTCGACGAGCGGCACGAGGGGGACTTCTGCGACGGCGCCAGCATCTGCGGCCGGACGAGAGCGCGTCAGATATTTTGTGTTTGCGGAGACCCCGCAGCTTCAGATGGGCAGTCGGCCCTCAAAGTGTAGGGCGAGTTGGTTGACGGCTTGAGCCCAGCCTTGGGGCGGACGAGTCCACCGTTTCTCTGCAGCGACGACGGCCAGGTAGATGACCTTGAAGGCGGCGTCATCGGTCGAGAAGTGTCCCTTGCCATTGACGAGTTTTCGGACTCGCGCGTTGAAGGACTCAATGGTGTTGGTGGTGTACAGAATCCTCCTCAGGTCAGGGGGGAAGTCGAGGAAGGGGACCACGCGCTCCCAGTTCGAACGCCAGGACTGCGTAATCATGGGGTATTGGCGCCCCCACGTTTCCTCGAATACCTGCAGAGCGGCCTCGGCCCCGTCGCGGTCCACAGCAGTGTAGACCGGCTTGAGGTCTCTGGCGACCTGTTTCCTGTCCTTCCAGGACACGTATCGCGTGGAGTTCCGAATCATGTGCACGATGCACGTCTGGACAGTCGCCTTGGGAAACACGGCCTCGATGGCCTGGGGAAAGCCCTTGAGGCCGTCGACGCACGCGATGAGAGTGTCCTCGACCCCGCGATTCTTCAGCTCGGTGACGACCGAGAGCCAGAACTTCGCGCCCTCAGTTTCCTCGAGCCACAGGCCAAGGACTTCCTTCTGTCCTTCCACGCCGATACCGATGGCGAGGTACGCGGACTTGCGTCTGACGCTGCCGCTTTCGCGCACGCGAATGACCATGGCGTCCAGGTATACGATCGGCCAAATCGCGTCCAGGGACCTTGTACGCCACGCTCCGACGTCTTGGAGGACTGCATCGGTGACCTTCGAGATGAGCTCCGGAGAGACCTCGACCCCGTAGAGTTCTTCGAGGTGGCCGCGGATATCTCGGGTGCTCATCCCGCGCGCGTACAGTGAGGTCACGGTGTCGTTGAAGCCGTCGAGACGGCCCTGGTGCTTCTTGACGATCACCGGCTCGAACGTGCCATCGCGATCTCGGGGGACCTCGATCTCAAGTTCGCTGTTGCCCGTCTCGACCCGTTTTGTCGATGACCCGTTGCGCGGGTTGCTGCGAACCTCGGAGCCCCGCTCGCCCTTCTCGTAGCCGAGGTGCGCGGTCATCTCGCCCTCCAGCGCACGTTCGAGGAGTCGCTTGGTGAGCTCCTTGATCAGCCCTCCGTCTCCCAGAATCTGGGTGTCCTTCGTGATGTTCAGCTGATCTAGCAGCTTTTCGACTTCTGGATTTCTGGTGTTCATGCTTGCTCCTCTCAGGAGCCCATCTTCAGCCAGTCGGCCTCATACACGAAACTTCAGACAGTCCCTCACGAGGTGTTGAAGCACGCGCGGGTGGAGCCTTCGCGCGCGTCTGGTCTATAAGGGCGCTTCCGGCCTTCGGCCGAGCATGACCCATGCGCACGTGTACTTCGCTCATCGTCGTCTCCCTGTCGGGCCTGCTCATCTCCTGCGGCAGCGGCGAAGCCGGCGACAGCGGCATCGAGAGCCTCAGCGGCTCGTCCGACACCGCGCCGGCAAACACCACGGGCATCGATACCGACAGCCCGGCGAGCACCTCCACCTCCGGCGACCCATCCACCTCGGGGCCGCAGCTCACCACCACCGGCGAGAGTGGTGAAGACGACGGCGATCCACCGATCTTCGACCTCGGGGCCACGCCCGACCTGGGCGAGCTCGACGAGGGCTGCGATGCGGTCGACTTCCTGTTCGTGATCGACAACTCCGGCAGCATGGGCACCGCCCAAGACAACCTGGTCGCCAACTTCCCCGCCTTCATCGACGGCATCCAAAACACGCTGACCGACGTGCAGAGCTACCACGTCGGCGTCGTCACGACCGACGCACACGACGGCCTCGCACCCGGAAACCCGCCCGAGTGTCAGCAGCTCGGCGCGCTCGTCACTCAGACCGCCGGCACCAACTCGAGCAACGCGACCTGCGGTCCCTACGCCGAGGGGCACAACTTCATCACCGAGGCCGACGACCTCGCGTCATCCTTCGCCTGCGCCGCACAGGTGGGCACCGACGGCCACGTCTTCGAGCTTCCCATGAACGCGATGGAGGCCGCGATCGGCGAGGGCCTGGGCGCCGCCGATGCGTGCAACGAAGGCTTCATCCGCGACGATGCGCTCTTGGTGGTAGTCATCATCAGCGACGAGGCCGACGGACCCGGAGACCTGGAGACCGTCTCCTCCACCGGGAGCCCCGACAGCTGGTACGCGTCGGTCCTGTCCGCCAAGGATGACATCCCCGAGAATGCGGCAGCCTTGGTCCTGACCAACTACCCCGGCGGACCCTGCCCTCCTGTCGACGAGTTCTCGGACGGCTCGAACTTCGTCGAGTTCGCCAACCTCTTCGGCGACAACGGCTTCGCCGCCGGCATCTGCGAGCCCGACTACGGGCCCAGCTTCGCGGACGCCACCGCGATCATCGAGCAGGCCTGCGAGAACTTCGTCCCGCCGGGCTGAGTCGGCTACCAGCGGCTCATCCCGCCGAGCTCGCGGCCCTCCTCGAGCTCGGCCGGGGAGCGCACGTCGAGCAGCGCACGTGCCTGCGCGGCGTCGACGAACTGCGCCTGCATGCGGTTGCGCAGCACGAGCACCCCACCGAGGCAGACGAGGGCGCGGTGGCGGGCGCCACCGGGATCCCTCCGTTCGACCACTGGGTGGAGGAACTCGTGCAGACCGGCTACCTGCACAACCACGCGCGCATGTGGTTTGCCTCGATC
>CAYGTG010000505.1:0-3602 GCA_964352485.1 uncultured Nannocystaceae bacterium
CGAGATCATGCCTAGTCGCGTGGGCTCGGAGATGTGTATAAGCGCCAGCCGCCGGTCCGCTTCACCGCACGCGGGACGATGATCGCGACCAGCGATCCCCTGCGCCAGGTCTTCGATCGCGCCGAGGCGCGCCGAGGGATCGATGCCGCGCGCACCAAGCTCACCGAGGCGGTCACCCGCGACGAAGCGGTCGATGCGCTCATCTCTGGCGCACTCGTGCTCTCCGATCGCGTCGCGGTGTTTCGATTGCGAGGAAATACGCTGCGCGGACTGACCACGCCCCACCCCGCGCTCGCGGGTGTGCGTGGCGCGGACGTCCCACTCGAGGATGCAGCCGCAGAACTGCTGCAACACCGCAGATGGGTCGGCACGACGGGCTCGGGCGCCCTGGCGGACGCGATCGGGAGCGCCGAGGTCCCCTGCACGCTGCACCGGGTCGACGTCGCGGGACGGCCGGTCCTGGCGCTGTACGTCGATCACGAGGGCCGGGAGTTCCTTCCCATCGAGGCGAACCTGCTCGACGAGCTGTGTGCGGCCACCGCCTCCGCGCTGGAAGCCATCGTTTTGCAGAGGCGCAGCGGGCCGAACCCGGTCGTTCCTGCCGCGCCGCATGCATCGAACCTGCGTGCGGACCCTACGCCCGAGGCCAACGCCCGTGACACCGCGACGCCGTTGATATTCGCCCCCCCGCCGCTGCAGTCCGTCGCGCCCGAGGTCCGGCAGCCGCCGGAGGAGGCCGACCCGATCCCGGAGCCCGATCTCGAGCCGGACCCGATTCCCGAGCCCGACCTCGAACCCGAAACGGATTCAGAAGGGACGGACTTCACCTCACCAGAGCCCAAGTCCGACGCCGAAGACGATCGGCCTTCGCGCAACAAGACGCGCCCACCCGCGCAAGAAGACGCTCTCACGCCGCCGCCCGCGTTCGGCGTCACCGAGCCCCCCGGGTGGTCCCCACCGGGCACCGCGGTTCTCGAGCTCGACGACAAGCCGGCCGCATCGATGCAGCGCACCACGCAGGTCGATGGGTCGGCGTCTCCTCATTTTCTGCCGCCCATGCCAGAGCAGGCCGAGACCTCCACGCCCCGCTTCGTGCCGCCGGTCTTGGAGGACGCCGATGACGGCGGCATCATCCCGCTGTCGTCTCCCATTGATCAGCCGACCGTGCGCGGCCGCATCGTGATCGACGACGAGGACTTTGACGACGAGACAGGGCTGCCGCCCCCCCTGCAGGGGGACCGTGCGATCGACGACGTGCTGCAGGCTCTGACCCGCGAAGAAGGCAATCTCGAAGATCTTCGCGCTCTTGGACCTGCGGGCCTTCAGGCCCTCGCCACCCGGCTGCCAGGCCCCTTGGAGGTCTTGCGCCGCGACCTGCGGGCTCTCCCCGCGCCCTCGGCCCACGGACCCCTGGTTCGGGCGGCGATCCGGCTCGGCCCCGAGTTTGTTCCGTACGTGCTCGAGCAGTTCGAGAACCCCGATCCCGACGTCCGGTTCTACGCCGCGTTCTTGTTTCAAGAGCTTCGCGACCCCCGGGCGATGGAGGCCCTCTCGCACTTGGCGTTTGATGGGAGCACCGATGTCCGCGTGATCGCGATGCGGGTCCTCGAGACGTACAGCCGCTACGACGGGTTTGAGAACGCGACGTTCGTCGTCAGGCGTGAGCTCGACAGTTCGCATCGGACGCACCAGCTCTACGCAGCCAGGGCGGTCGGAACCCTGCGCGACGTCCAAGCCATCCCCAAGCTGATCGGTCTGCTATCGAACCGAGATCGGTTTATCCAGGAGGCCGCGCTCGAGTCTCTTTGCTCGATCACAGGGCAGCAACACGGGCTCAAGCCGCACCGCTGGAAGTCGTGGCACCAAGACCAGGGCGTCCATCACCGAGTCGAGTGGATCATCGAGAGCCTGCGCCACCGCGACCTCCCGGTCCGTCGCTGGGCCCACGATGAGCTCGTGCGTGTCACCGGGCACCGCGTCCCGTTCTCACCGCTGGGCGACCGCACCTCCCGTGAAGTCGCGTACCAGGCGTGGGTCGAGTGGTGGCAGCGGCACGGGCAAACCCGACTGCAAACTCGGGTGAACACGCGCCCTTCTCGCGCTTGAGCTCGCCCCCCCAAGAATCATCCGCTCCGGATCCGCCCCGGATCATGCGCCGCGGCGGGCTGCGAGCGATCCGAGCGCGACACCGAGCAGCACGATGCTCGCGCCGAGGACTTCGAGGCCCGTGACCGCGCGGTTGAGCAACGCCCACGCGAGCAAGGTTGCCGCCGCAGGCTCCAGCAGAATCGCCAGGGCCACGCGGTCGACCGGAACCTGACGCACCACCCAGTTGAACAGACCGTGCCCGACCGCTCCCGGCACCAGCCCGAGGTACAAGACGGCGATCCAAGAGCCTGCGTCGACCCCGTCTCCCATCGGCTGCAAGATCCACGCGATGGGCAAGAGCAAGAGCGCCGCGACGGCGTGCACGCCCCCCAGGTAGGCGCGGAGCGGAACCTCCGACCGTACGCTGCGCCCGACCGCCAGATAGGCGGCCGCTGCCGCGCCCCCAAGCAACGCGAGCGCATCGCCGCCGAGCGTGCCGCCCTCGAGTGCTGAGGACCCGCCGACAAGCACGACGCTCCCCCCAAGAGACACCGCTGCGCCGACGTAGAGCCACGGGGAGACCCGATCACCAAGCAGCCGCCCGAGCAGTCCGGCAAAGACCGGCTGCAGCGCAACGAGAGCCATCGAGCGCAGCACGGTGGTCATCCCGAGCGAGGCGATCCAAGCCCCGAAGTGCACGGCCAGGAGCGTCCCGGCACCCAACGTTCGCCAACCGAGCGCGGGACGTTCGCGGATCGCCTGAAACAGGCTGCGGACCTCGCCTCGCCCAAGCAGGAGAAACACGCTCGCCGTCACGATGACCCGGCCTCCGGCGATGTGCAGCGGTGGCATGGGCGAAGCCAGCAAGATGACGGTGGCGGCACTCGCCACCGCCGCAACGCCCAGCCCGAGCGCGAAAGCGACGCGTGTGCCCTCTCCCACGTCCCCTTGTGGCGACGGCCGCGGGCGCCGTCAAGTCCGACCCAGACCGCGAGGAAGTCTTTTTGCGTCAGCGGCGCTCCTGCGTCAACGAAGGCGCAGCGTCGTGCTATGTAGCTAGGCCCATGTTCGAGACCATCTCCAAGGGCTTCCGGTCCGCCAAAGAGCGCATCACCGGCAAGGGCGAGCTCAGTGAAGACGTCATCGACGAGGCGCTCAAGGACGTCCGAATGAGCCTCCTTGAGGCCGACGTCGAGTTCCGCGTCGTCAAGACCTTCCTGCGCAACGTCAAGGAGAAGGCGATGGGCGAACAGGTCAAACTGGTCGCCAAGAGCAAGTCCGGCGAGACGATGCGGGTCCGTGCCGAGGACCACTTCGTCCGTATTTGTCACGACGAGCTGGCCGCGCTCATGGGCCCGGTCGACACCACGATCGCCGAGGCCTCCAAGGGCGTGACCGGCATCATGATGGTCGGCCTGCAGGGCTCGGGCAAGACCACGAGCACCGGCAAGCTGGCGCGCAAGCTTCAGAAGGACGGCAAGAAGGTCTTGCTCGTCGCTTGCGACGTCTATCGC
>CAYGTG010000505.1:3612-6244 GCA_964352485.1 uncultured Nannocystaceae bacterium
TGCGAGGTCTATCGGCCCGCTGCCGTCAAGCAGCTCCAGGTCATCGGCGAGCAGATCGGGGTTCCAGTCTTCGCCAAAGAGGGTGCGAACCCCGTCGACATCGCGCGCGAAGCCAACGCCGAAGCGGCCGCAGGAGCGTTCGACTACGTCCTGTTCGACACCGCCGGCCGACTGACCATCGACGATTCGTTGATGGCCGAGCTCGACAACATCAAGTCGGGGGTCAACCCAGCCAACATCTTCCTGGTCATCGACGCGATGATCGGTCAGGACGCGGTCAACACCGCCAAGTCCTTCGACGAGCGCCTCGACATCAGCGGCGTCGTGCTCACCAAGCTCGACGGCGATGCCCGAGGCGGATCGGCGCTGTCGATCAAGGCCGCGACGGGCAAGCCGATCAAGTTTCTCGGCATGGGCGAGACCCTCGAGAAACTCGAGGAATTCCGACCGGAAGGCCTCGCGGGCCGCATTTTGGGCATGGGCGACCTGGTCGGCCTCATGCAGGACTTCCAAGGCGTCGTCGACGAAGAGCAGGCCGCCGCGGACGCCGAGAAGATGCTCGGCGGGAAGTTCACCATGGATGACTTCCTGGGCCAGATTAAGTCCATCCAGAAGATGGGCAGCCTCAAGGACCTGATGGGCAAGATGCCTCTGGGCAACCTGCTCGGCGGCGACATCCCTCAAGAACAGCTCGACCAGGCGATGGACGACAACGAGCTGACCAAGATCGAGGCGATGATTCAGTCTATGACTCGCAAAGAGCGAGCCAACCCGGACCTCTTCCTCGAGGACAACGCGCTGGGAAGCAGCGCGGCCGCCAAGCTTCAGGGCAAGAAGAAGCCCAAGCGCCGAGACCCCACCAAGATGGCGGAGCTACCCGCAGACGCCTTCATCGACAGCCGCGTCTCCCGTGTCGCCGGCGGCTCGGGCCGTGAAGACGAAGACGTCCGTGCGCTGGTGGGTCGCTTCCTGGCCATGCGAGACATGTTCGGCATGTTGGGCGATATGATGGGCGGCGGCGGCGGCATGCTCTCGAAGATCCCCGGCATGAAGCAGCTCAAGCAGATGGGTGCCATGCGAAAGATGGCGAAGAACCCCGAGATGATGCAGAACATGCTCGGTGGTGGTGGCATGCCTGGCATGCCCGGCATGCCCCCCGGTGGCATGCCTGGCTTGATGCCCCCTGCACCCGGAGGCGGTGGCAAATCCACCTCCAAGTCCAGCCGCAAGAAGCAGAAGGCCGCCCGCAAAAAGAACCGGCGGAAGTAGTCAAGCGGTGTCGCGACCCGTCGCGACAACGCGGGCCCCGGCCCGATCACCGCCCGCCAACGAAGCCCCGAGCGCTCTTACTGCGGCTCGCGCTCGGCGGCGGCCGTGGCCGTCAGCTGGCTGAGCAGCGCCTCATCATCCTCGAGGTCTTCGGCGGCCAAAGGCCGAGAGATCCGGTACACGCCGTCCATCCAGTTGCCCAGATCCACCAGCTTGCAGCGCCGCGTGCAGAACGGCCGCCACTTGGATGTAGGATCGGCCTCGAAAGAGGCACCGCAGGTGGGGCATTTCCGCTGCACGCCCAACGGTAGCAGACACCTTCACCCTGCGTGCAGAAGCGAGGACCGGTCCGCTCCGCTCGCGCATCGAATGATCCACGCGATCTCTTCTTGCGTACACAGCATGGGATCGAGGCCCGCTTCCAACAGCCGATGCACCATCGCAGGCTGCGAGCAAGCCTCGGGATTCAGCGCCACCAGCACGGCGCCATCGCGGACGGCAAGCCGCAACGCGCCCACCCCCTCGAACTGCATTCCTGATGCCACGATGATGAGCAACCGCGTGCATCGGGCGTGCACCGCGGTCAGCACCGCATCGAGGTCGGGTTGAAGCGAGTCGGATCCGCTCTGTGCGCGGACGACCGTCAGCGGGGCGAGGCTCGAGCCCTCGAGCAATGGTCGCGGATGCATGGCTGCGAGTTCACCGACCCACTCGGCGAACGACTCCGACAACCGCGGATTGTGATGCACCGCGACGACCAAGGGCACCGCCGTGCGCCCCAGCTTGGGAACCAGGACGGGCAGCATGTGCGGCGTACCGGCAGACCCGACCAAGACGACGGCCTCATAACTTCGGGCGGCCACCGCGGAGACGTCGGACCTGAGGATCTCCTGCGCTGGCGTCTGTCGTGCGAACAGGGATCGGACCGTCCCGTGGTCCCAGCACACTACGTGGACATGATCCAAGCTCCGCAGCTTCAACAGGTCGCGCACCTCCTCGCGGAGTTCCGGCTTCACGACCAAGACCGTGGGGACCTGGCGCCGACCGGCGAGCGCCGATGCGACTCGAACCCCACCGCGTGCATCGAGTTCGCCGTCGATCACGACATGGGTTGGCTCTGCCGGCCCGAACATCTCCACAGCGTCAAAGACGTCGGTGACCAACTCGATCGGCGCGCATCCGAACTCGGTCCAAATCCGCCCGACAAGCGCATCGACGTACTCTTGGGTCGCGCAGAGTAGGACCCGGGGCACATGTGGCCATCGACGCCATACGCCGGGACTTGAGGCCCAGCTCAGGCCGTCGGCAGCGTCGCGAGAGCCTTCGCGATGCGCCGACAGCCCTCCTCGATGCTCGCATCGTC
>CAYGTG010000506.1:0-6236 GCA_964352485.1 uncultured Nannocystaceae bacterium
CTGCAGCCCGCGGCCGCCCCGGAGCCGAGCACCCCCACGTCCGGGGCGCTGGTCTCCACGCTGCATCGGCTCGCGACGACGATGGACGCGCAGGCCGACGTCGGCATCGCCGTCAAGGATCTGCAGACCGGGCAGACCGTGTTCGAACACCACGGCAGCAGCGCGCTCAACCCTGCGAGCAACCACAAGCTGTTGACGGCCACCGCCGCGATGACGCTGTTGGGCGAGGACTACCGCTTCGAGACTACCGTGCTTCGGGCCGGCGACACCCTGTTCGTGCGTGGTGGCGGGGACCCCTCGCTCCAGGTCGAAGATCTCGAGGCCCTCGCCGCATCACTCGACAGCGACGGGGTCGAGCGCATCGTGGTCGACGACTCGATGTTCTCCGCCCGAACGTTCGGACCCGGCTACGACACCGGCGGTCCAGGCTTCAGCTACATGGCGCCCAGCGGTGCTCTGTCCCTGCAGTACAACACCGTCGTCGTGCGCGTCACCGCCGACCACAGCTCCGATGGCGTTACCGTCGCGCTCGACCCTCCCTGCGAGCATCTCCAGGTCGAGCGAGGTCGTGTGCATGGGTCCTTGCTCGTGACGACCAGGCGACAAGGGGACAAGACGATCGTCCGCGTCGATGGACAGCCCCGCCGCGGAGCGCCCGTCAAGATTCGCCGCCGCGTCGCGAACCCAGGGCGCTTCACCGCCAGCGTGTTGGCCAATGCCCTGGGACGCCCCGACCTCGAAATCGGATTCGGCACCACGCCGCCGCGTGCCACCGAGCTCGTCACGCACCAAAGCGCTGCGCTTCCGAGCGTGTTGGGTTCGGCGCTGAAGTTCTCCAACAACTTCACGACCGAGCAGGTGCTTCGAACCCTGGGCCACCACGCCACGAACGCGCCCGGGGACTGGAAGAACGGGTCCGAAGTGCTCCGCGCGTTCTGGCGAGCCACCGGCCAAGACCCGGGCACACTGAGATTCGAGAACGCCTCGGGGCTGAGCGAATACGGACGCGTGACCCCGCATGCGATGGTCGAGCTGGTGAGCCTGTGGGCGCTCGACGACCGAGCTGGCGCGGTGATGGATGCCCTCCCCGTCGCTGGCCGCGAAGGGACGCTACGCAGTCGTCTGCGTCGAAGCGGCGGACGCGTCCTCGCGAAGAGCGGCACGCTCTCGGATGCGACCGGCCTGACGGGGATCGTCAACGACACGCGCGGCGAGCCGCGCTATGCCTTCAGCGTGTTGGTGGGCGGACCCCAGGTCGGGCGGGGCAAGCGGTTTCAAGACAGCGTCGTGATGGCCCTGGTGCGCGGGTCGTCGACGAGCCTTTGACCGTGCGCCAGCGCGGACTCGGCGGGGTGACACCTCCGGAAAAAGCCCCGACAATGCGACCCCATGAGCCGCACTCGTTTGGCCGTCCTGTTCGGCGGCATGTCGTCCGAACACGAAGTCTCGCTGCGTAGCGCCCGCTCGGTCTTGGACGCCGTCGACCGCGATCGCTTCGACGTACTCCCCATCGGCATCACGCGCGATGGCGACTGGCGGCTCGGTGCCGTGGACCAAGATCTCCGCGACGTGGTGGCGAGCGGCCTCGCGCTCCCAGACATTCGCAGCCTGAAGCCCGACCTCGTGTTTCCAGTGCTCCACGGACCCAACGGCGAAGACGGGACGATCCAAGGCCTGCTCGAGACGTACCGGCTGCCCTACGTTGGCTCCGGCGTGATGGCGTCCGCGACCTGCATGGACAAGGCGGTTCAAAAACACCTGATCACCGCGACCGCGCCCGACATCGCCCAAGTGCCGTGGCTGGGACTCGACGCGCGCACGCTGGGCGATCCGGCGGTCCGAAGCCAAGCGGCACAGCGGGTCGAAGCGGAGCTCGGCTACCCGTGCTTTAGCAAGCCCGCCAACCTGGGCAGCTCGGTCGGGGTCTGCAAGTGCACGAACCGAGCCGAGCTCGAGGCTGCGCTTGCCGAGGCCAGCACGTTCGACACCAAGCTCGTGGTCGAGACTGGCGTCAACGCCCGGGAAATCGAGCTGGCGGTGCTCGGAGATGGTGGGGCCAACACGACGGTCAGCGCGCCCGGAGAGATCATCCTGCCTCCGGGCACCTGGTACGACTACGAGACGAAGTACGTCAACGACGTCGCGACCTACGCGATTCCTGCGGACATCGAGCCCGGGCTCGCCGAACGTCTGCAGCGAGATGCCAAGCGAGCGTTCGCGGCGATGGGCTGCAGCGGCCTGGCCCGCATCGACTTCCTGCTCGATCGCGACACCGGCGTGGCCTACCTCAACGAGCTGAACACGATGCCGGGCTTCACCTCGATCAGCATGTATCCGAAGCTGATGGAGAACGCTGGGATCGCGTATCCCGCCCTGGTCTCGCGACTGTGCGATCTGGCGTTGGCCCGCCACAGCGAGCGCGCGGGTCTGCGTGTCGACCGCTGACATCCGACTCGTACCGATCGAGCGGGTGGGCGAGGCCACGCGACTCGAACCACTGGCCCGAGCGATCTTCGGCGAAGGACAACGCCCCAAGGGCTGGTTTGCGAAAAAGCTCCGGCGCGAGTGCGTGCTGCCATCGCGCTCGATCCTGCTCACGCGGAGCCGAGATGCGACCGACCCCGCCGCGTGGGTCGGCTACGGACTGCTGGGACGCCCACCCTCGCTGTGGCCCCTGGCCCGCACGGCCGGCATCGGTCTGATCCCCGCGTGGCGCAGACAAGGCCTCGGAGTGCGCATCCTCGAGGGTCTGCGCAGCGCCGCGCGGTCCGAGGGGGCGCAGGGCCTGCTCATCCCGGCCAGCCCCAACGCCGTCCCCTTCTACGCCCGGTGCGGGTTGTCCCCACGCACCGTGGCGCACACGCTGTGGGCCAGCGGAGTCGGGAACGGGACCGCCGGCCAAGACCCAGAGCCCTGGGACGCTCCGTGCCCCGGCCCGGTGCGCAGCGGATGGTTTGCCGAGGCCTGGGAGCGCACCGCACAGGCCGGGCGCCAGACGCTCCGCCTGCGCGATGGAGCCGAGCGCTTCGACGTCTCCGTTGAGGGGAGCGCACATCTCGCCGTGCGCTGGACCTCCGAGCGGGGCGGCGTGGACGGGCCGACCGCATGGCTGCACGCGATGCCGCAGGGTACGCCCGCGCTGCTCCACGAGCTTCCCGCCTCCGCACCGGAACTTGTGGGGCTGCTCGAACGCGGCTGGAGTGTGGCTCAGACCACGATCACCATGTGCGCGGTGTGGGCTTCGACGCGCGGGTAGACCACGCCATCGGCGACGTGCATCATCGTGACTTCGGAGAAACTACGATGTTGCGCTCTATCTTGGTGACCACGTTTGGCCTGTCTCTCACCCTCGGGGGCTGCGGTAGCGCAGTGGATACCGGAGGCGATACCGATGCGGGAAGCAGCTCGGGCGATGTCTCCGCATCGACCAGCGGCGACACCGCCTCGACGGCTCCGGGTGTGACGACCAACGCCACGGCCGAGAGCATGGGCGCCACCACGACCCCGGCCACCACCGACACGCCCCAAGAGACCGGCGACTTCAGCACGAGCAGCGATGACGGCGGCTTCATCAGCCCGGAGACCGGCAACGAAACCTCGAGCGAGCCCCAGCCCAATGGCGCCCAATGTGCGGGCGCGCCCGACTGCGACAGTGGCTTCTGCTACGTCATCCCGCAGGTGGGCGGCGTCTGCTCGGAATGTCTGGTCGACCAAGACTGCGACACGGGCACCTGCAGCCTCGATGCGGTCGGGTACGCCATCTGCACCGACGGTAGCCAGGGCAACATGTGCAACACCGATGAGGGCTGCGCGGGCGAGCTGGTGTGCACCGAGCTCATCGACACCGGCGGCATCGTCAACACCAGCTTCTGCTCGCAGTGCGGGCCGTCCGCACCCTGCGAAGGCGAGCAGATCTGCGCGCCGGTGTACGATCTGGGCAACCTCGGCGGCTACTTCGCGTGCGCCGATCCGGGCACGGTGGAGAACGGCCAGGGCTGCCCGGTCACCGATGGGGACTCGACCTGCCAATCCGGCCACTGCGGCATCGCCAACCTGTTCGGCTTTGCGGAGCTGGGCGTGTGCGGCGAGTGCAACGTCGACGAAGACTGCCCGGAGATGGGCCAGACCTGCGTCGAGGCCGAAGCCGGCATGGGCGGCCTCACCCCGGCGTTCTGCATGTGAGGCGTTCTCGGGCGCCCTCTCAGGCGCGGCCCCCGTCTGGCGCGTTGCTGCTACAGTGCGCGCGCCATGAACAAAGCCCTGCTTCCGCTGTGTATCGCGCTGTCCCTCGCTGCATGCGACAGCGAAAAGAAGGCCGCACCACCGGCTGGGACCGCGTCCGCCGACTCCAAAGCGCCCGCAACCAAAGCGCCCGGGGACGCGAAGGCGCCCGGGGACGCGAAGGCGCCGATGGCCCACGGAGGCGGCACGCCAGGCAACCCGCACGGCGGCGCCGCGGCAGCGCCGGCCGGCAACCCGCACGGTGGCATGAAGGCCGGCGCACCCGCAGCACCGGCGGCCGGACCTCCTCGAGATGTGACCCCCAGTGGTGAGGTGGTCTCCGAGACCCTCGCCGAGTTCGCGGTCAGCATCCCCAAGGAGTGGGAGAAGGGCCAACCCAGCGGCATGATGCGCATGGCGCAGTGGGTCGTTCCCGGGCCCGGGGGCGACGGCGAGCTGGTCGTCTACCGCTTCAAGGGCGGCGCGGGCGGAGTCGAGGCCAACATGACCCGCTGGAAGGGCCAGTTCACCCCGCCCGAAGGCAAGACCCTCGAGGACATCTCAAAGCTCGACAAGAAGGTCGCCGGCGCGCTGACGATGCATACGCTCGACGTCACCGGTCGTTACGTCGCCGCGATGACGCCCGGCGCCGAAGAGAAGCACGACAAGCCCGACCACCGCATGCTCGCGGTGATCGTCGAGGGCTCGGGCGACCCGCTGTTCTTCAAGGCCACCGGTCCCGCCAAGACGATGGACGTCTGGGCCCCTGCCTGGGCCACGATGCTGGAGACGGTCAAGACCGGCGACTGAGCGCATCGGTCGGATGGGGGGCGAATCGTCCCTGGGAGCGGGCATTTCATCCCACGCACCTAAAAGCGCGTCCCTGCGGGCGCGTTGAGGGGCCATGCTGACCCGCCGACTGCTGCTCTGCGCTCCGCTGCTTTTGCTTTGTGCCTGTCCGACGGAGGACCCCACAGCCGGCGGGGCGGACACCGATATCGGCGCGGACGCGTTCCCGTTGTCGGGCAACCAACCGGTCGAGGACGCTTGGACCCTCGAGATCGATCAGCCCTTCGACCCCGCGGCGGTGCAAACCCTCATCATCGGCGGCCCCGAGCACGCCGACAACTTCGCCAACCGCGGAAACATCACCGTCCAGTACGCCACGACCGACCGCATCACGGTGGAGATGCGCCGCTTCACCTCCGCATCCGATCCCGAAGGCGCGCAGCAGGACTTCGACCGGCTCTCCGTTTGGGCGTACGAGACCGGAAGCAACCCTGCCCCGCCCAGCCAGATGGACGCCGCCGATCTGTGCGTCGACCCCAGCGGTCAAGCCCAGTGGCGGGACGGCTGCCAGATTCGCGTGTACTACGACGGTCTGGTGCAGCTCGCCCGCAGCGGCGCGGACTTCCGCGTGACGCTTCCGGAGGCGTTCACCGGCGAGCTTCAGCTGGGCACCGAGGACAACGATGCCGACCCGGACTACCAGGACCGCGGGAACGTGTGCGTGCAGGGGTTGGCCGGGTCGGCGGAGGTGGACCTCGGCGCGGGGCAGGCGTTCGTGTCCCTCGCCGCGGACCTCAACCCGTTTCCGCTGTGTTCAACCGAAGAGATCTCCGCGTGCGAGCAGGCCGGATGGGACGCTGGGTGCCCGTGCCTCGCCGTTCAAGGCGTCGGCACCAACATGATTGTGCGCAGCGGCGACGGACGGGCAGCCGACATCACGGTCGACGTCCCCGAGCAGCTGTGGGGTCGATACAACCTGCGCAACGAGGCGGACGGGATGAACCCGAACAACGAAGCGGAACCCGGAGGTCTGTGTGTCGCTGCGGTGTCCGCGGGGAGCGGCGTCCTTCTCCCCTCCGACACCACCGATCTCGTGCAGGCCCCGTGGGTCAACGATGGATTCCTCAACCAGCCCCCGGTGCCCGCGCCCCAAGGCGCCGGCTACCGCATCACGCTGCAGTCCGATCGGTCCGAGGTCGTCCTGAGCACCGAGCACCCCGAGGAGT
>CAYGTG010000507.1:0-6226 GCA_964352485.1 uncultured Nannocystaceae bacterium
GGCCAGAGCGTCGGGGTGCCAAGGATCCCGGCCCTCGAGGATCAGGGCGTAGGTCGCAAGCGCGTCCTGGGCCGCGTACTTCTCGCGGAACATGTCTGCGCGTCGCAGAACGATCGCCTCGAGGTCCCAGCCTTGGGGCGCGTTGGCGCCGGCCAGCTCCTCGGCTTCGCCGAACACCATGTTGGCATCCTTGAGCGCCCCTTTGGTGCCGCGACCCAGCGCCGCCTGAGCCACCGCAAAAAGGTCTCCCTCCGTCCTTGCTCGGTCTGCCTCGTAGTCGTCGTACAGACCGTCCATCAGCGACTTCACGCCCGCGTCATCGCGGCGGCCCCGGGCGACTTCGATCGTCACCAGGTCTCCGCGCAGCGCCATCGAACCGGCGTTTTTCTTCGCGGCGTCGCGGAGCATCGCGGCGGCCTGTTCGAGTTTGCCCTCGCGCGCCAACGACTCGGCGCTCAAGCGGGTGGCGGTGATGTCTTTGCCAAGGTGAGCCCGCAGGGCGTCGCGGACGGCCGCGGTGTTGCCGAGCAGGAGGTGCGCACGCGCCAAAGCATGCAGAGCGTCGATGTCCTTCGGGTGTTCGGACACAAACCCAATGAGGAAGTCGCGTCCGCCCTCCGGGTTGCCGTGGGTGACCGCCTCGAGGGCGGCATCGCGGGTCTCGACCGCGGTGGGCTCGGGTCGAGTCCTGGGCTCGGCCGACTGGAGGCTGCCCGCGTCCTCGTGGCCACCGTAGGCTGCCGAGGTGTCGCCGAGCGGCTCGGGCTGTGCGGAGCCCGCACTCTCGGGCACGGCATCGATCGGCACCGCCGAATCGGATTTTTGCTCGCACCCCCCCAGGCCGACGAGTGCGAGGCCGAAGAGCACCGAGGACCGAAACCGCCGAAACGCCATCCTCGCGCCAGTGTGGAATCGGGCCCCCGCTCTGTCAAACGGGCCCTCCCGCGGTGCTATGATCATGAGCAATGGCGCAAAGCTCCACGGCCGACAGCGACATGGCCTATCCCGCCGACGTCTACGAGACGTTCGACGCTTTCATGCAGCAGGTCATCAAGGATGTGTACGAGACCGGCGCCAAGCGAGCCGAGTTCGTCGCCCTGGTGATCGCCTCTGGGGAGGTCCTGCAGATGGCCTGGGGTCGCTTGCGCAAGAGCGGCATCAAGGAGCTCGCGATGGGTGCCGCTGGGGCGGTGGCCCTGCGGGTGGGGCTGAAGTACCTCCTCGGCGGTCCGCTAGGCATGATCCTCACCGGGTTCACCGCCGCCACGCTCGTTTCCTTCTTCTGGTCGAACCAGCGTGAGGTGATGGCCCGGGTTCCGGCCTACAAGAAGTTCCTGCACGACGCGAAGGACAAGTTCGAGGACATCCAGGCTCGGTACCGAGACGGTCGCTACGATGCCGGTGAGCGGGCTTTGCTCGTCGAAGGCCTGCTCCGCCGGGTCATCGGTGAGGTCGAGGCCCCGCTTCCGGCCGCCGCGGCGACAGGGGACGAGGCCGAAAAAGGTGCGTGAGTCCGCCGAGGGCCTGCCGCGCGCGCGCGGCGACGGCCTTCGGATGAGCTCACGCAGAGTCAAGCGCTGGCGCTGGCGCCGAGACGCTTGAGGTGTCCGATGTGCGAACGCAGCGCGGACCACATCGTGGGCTGCACCCGGTACTCGATGCCCCGGCGCTCGCACACATCCTTCACGACGTGGCTGAGCCCTGGGTAGTGGATGTGGCAGACCTTGGGGAAGAGGTGGTGCTCGATCTGGTAGTTGAGGCCACCGAGGTACCAGGTCAGCACAGGGTTGTCCGGCGAGAAGTTGACCGTCGTTGCGATCTGCTGCTCTGCCCAGCCTAAGGCCATCGGTTTGCCTTCACCAGGCCAGCTGCCGAACTCCGCGGTGTCGTTGCAGTGCGCGAGCTGGAACGTGACCGCCATCGCGAGGCCCCACACCCACGCGATCAGCACATACAGCCCGAACATGCTCCACGACGGGGAGTGGATCGACAGCGGGATGACGAGCATCCAGGTGTACGCGAAGATCTTGCCCAGCACGAGGGTCACGATGCCGCGGCGGGTGGGCGGCGGAACGCGCCTGGGTCCTGCTCGCTGCGTGAAGAGGCGCTTGAAGTCGTCGATGAACAGCCACTTGGGCGTCATGAAAATGTACAGCAGCCACGAGTACACGAACTGGTACCGGTGCAACGGGAAGTACGGGTCAGTGCTCGACAGTCGCAACCACGGGGCTTGGCTGATGTCGTCGTCGACCTGCTCCACGTTGGGATACGTGTGGTGCAAGACGTTGTGCTTGTAGTGCCACATGTACGAGCTTCCGCCGATCGCGTCGAGTGCGAGTGCCGCTGCACGGCTCACCCACGGCCGAGCGGAGTACGCCCCGTGTCCGCCGTCGTGCTGGATCGAGAAGCCGACGCCCGCGAGCGCCAAGCCCATCGACAGCGCGAGCAAAATGAACTGCCACGCTTCGGTGGCGACCAGCAGCATCAGCAGGTAGGTCGCGACGACCCAGGCCACGATGCAGAGGCTCTTGAGGAGCATGCGGACCCCGCCATCACGAGCGATCCCGGTGCGCTCGAAGTAGGCGGCCGCCTCGTCCCGGATCTCGCGCTGGAGCGCCGGGTCCCCGCTGTATTTGAGGACCGGATTGCAGCCCGCGGGCCTGAGCCACGTGGGTTCGTCGGAACGATCGGGGAGGAGGGCGCGCGCGGGCATGGGAAGGGGCGAAGCGGGGCAGGAAGAACGCTTCGTGTCCGGACAGGGGAGATGCGGCTTCGAGTCGGAGAACCGGCCCGGAGACTAACGGACTGAGCGCCAAACATTCGTTCAAAGAGCGCACGAGGGCGACGGCGCGCGTGAGGTCGCCACCGCTCCGGGGGCTCGTGCCGTCATGAGGCGTTTTCGGCCAAGAACTTCCGGGTGTACTCGGTCGCCTTGCGATAACTCTCTTGAATCTCGGAGACGAGGTACTTCTCGACCTGCCCGCCCACCAGCGGGATCTTCACTTTACACACGCCCTCCCAGACCCGGGCGCACTTGTCGGCGCCGAGTTCCTCGACCCGGAACACGCCGTGGTTGTCGACCCGGTCCGCGGCGAAGTTGGGGATGGTGACGATCTTCATGCTGCCGCTCGCCGCGGAGAAGTCGTTCTTCTCGACGTAGGTGACGGTGCCGCTGACCATCTTCTGGATCACCTTGGGCGCTTGACGGTGGGGCGTCAGCTCCTGCTCGCGGATGATCCGGAGGTCTTTGCCTTCGCCGTTGCGCTCGAATTTGAGCTGCTTGTAGTCGACGTCTATCGCCGGCCACAGGCCGGCGTTGTAGGCCTCGCTGAAGAAGGCCTCCCAGAAGCGGTCGGCGCTCACGTCGAAGGTGTCACGAATCGTGTACTCCATGCTGCGACCGCAGAGTGCCGCAAATCTCGGGCCGGCGCAGGACCTGGCTGCGGCCCGTGACGTTTTTTTCTCGAAGAGGTGCAATCGATCCCAGCGGGGTCGGTACTTCCACAGCAGAAGTCATGAGCACCCCAACGAAACCCTCGGCCAGCGTCCTCTCCAGGCTCACTGCGGCTCTCGCCGCTTTGATGGGCTACTCACGCTCGATGCGCGAGGAGCTCAACGGACCGATTCTCTAGGGCCTTGGGTCCTGCTCCGCAGCCGCGGCCGAGGCCCGCGCGCGTAGAGCGGGGTCTCGCAAGAACAGCGCCAGGGCGATGCCGCCCACCACCTCACCGAACCACAGCGTCGCGATGCGCCCGAGCAGCGTAGCGGCGAGCGCTATCGGCTGGGTGACGCCAACGACGAACCTCTGGGTGGCGACGACCAAGCTGCCTTCGGTGGCTCCGAGCCCCCCGGGAAGAAAGCTGAGCGCTCCGACCAGCGTGCCCGCCGACCACAGGAAGGTGCAGGTTGCAAAGGTGGCCTCCGTGTCGGTGAATCCGTCGACGATGAGCCAGTAGCCGACACACTCGAGGCCCCATCCGAGCACGCTCAGCGCGCTCAACACGAACAGGGAACGCAGCCGCAACAACGTGGTGGTGGACTCGACCAGGCCCTCGGCCTTATCGACGAACTTTCCAACCAGCGGAAGCTTGCGGCTCAGCGCGAGGCATCGTCGCAGGAGGGTGGGGGAGCCGAGGACGACCACCCCCGTGACGACCAGTGCCACGGTCACGCCGACGATCGGCAGGTACTCGGGAAATTGGGACACCCCGAACAGGCTCAGCAGCACCAACGCGATGAGATCGGTCAGGCGATCGGCGACCACGATCGGAGCGGTGCGGCTGAACGCCACGCCATCGCTCGACTTGAGCAGTACGGAGCGCAGCACCTCTCCCACCTTGCCGGGGGTGACCGACATGCTCAGGCCGGCCAAATAGATCATCAGGGAGCGGGACCGCGTGAGGCCCGGAGCGTCCTTGCGGACGTCGAGCCATCCGAGCGCGAGCTCCCACTTGGCGAAGCGCAGCAGGTAGTTGGTGGCCGAAGCCGCAAGCGCAGCCCCGAAGACCCACCATGGGTAGCCCTCAAGCGTCTTCTGCACCGGCCCGAGATCGAAGTAGATCACCGCGCCGACGTAGAGCACCACGCCCGCGGCCACGCCGTAGAGCGTGCGTCGCAGCATCGCGTTCAGGGGCGGCCTCCCAGACGTGGCCACGATGACCACAGCCGTCCAAGCTCACCGGGGACCGCGGGACCGAGGCGAGTCCGGGGGGCTTGTGGACTCCACAGCGCTTCGAGTGCGCGTCCGGCGAGGCCGCGCGAACGCGGCGGTCGGCCCGTGGTCAGCGTCGCCCGGGGCCATCGCGCCTGCCCACCAGGACCCACGCCGCGGATGGCGTGGTCGAGACCTGCGCCACGCGAGCTGATGCCCAGACGGTAGGCGAGCCAGGGATCGAAGGTCTGACAGAGCGTCCGAGCCCACGCGGGGTCCGGATGGTCCGCGTGCATGGTGAGGACGCGGCCAAGGGGAAGCAGACTTCGCGCCGTCCCGGACTGGGCTGAGAGGTCCGCCCACCAGGCACCGTCGACCACGAGCGTGACGCTGGCGAAGACCGTGGCAAGCATGCGTGCCGCGACGCGTGGGCTTTCGCGATGCCGGGGACCGCCGATGTGCCGATCGACAGCTCGAAGGGCGGACGCAAGCGGGCCGATGCCCGACTTCGTCCCCGGGTCGAGGGCAGCGCACGGGACGACGAGGCATGCGTGGCGTCCGAACCAGTGGGCGGGGAGGACCCGCGCTCGCCGGGCGCCAGGCAGATCGGTGCGAACTCCGTGCTCGCGTCGCGGCCGGGCTTCGGGTCCCATGGCGAGCGACTCCTGTTCGACGCTCAAAGACGCCGCTTGGGCGGCGGACTCGATGCCGGCCATCGTCCACGGAGCGATGTCCGTGCCTGGGCCGGCGTTCCATCCCAATTTCAGCACTTGGAGCGGACGTGCTGGCGCCAAGCCCACAAAGGCCGCCCGCAAGGCCGACGCCACGGCGCGATCGGGTCGCCGCGGATCCACGAGTTCGATGGCAACGCGTAGAGGCACCTGCGGCGGACTATACCCCCGGCCGCCCTGCAGATCCTCCCGTAGACCTCCCCGGCACGATGTGTGAACACCGATCCCATGAGCACCAGTTGGCTGGGCCGGGTTCGTATGCGCGACGAGCGGAAGTCTCACCCCGTGCGGGTGATCACCGACGGACGCCCCCCGGCGCCCGAGGACTTGCTCGACATCATTCGGGACCCCTTCGACGACGAGCTGTGGCCCGAAGACCGTGGCTCGGTCTGGGAGCGATTGCTCGACCAGGACAACGTGATCGAACACCGCGCCGTCGCGACGATCGCCGACGCTTGGGTCCTCGCACCGTGCCGACCGGGCAAGGTGCTCTGCGTCGGCCGCAACTACCGGGCACACGCCGCCGAGATGGGCAACGCGGTGCCCACAGAGCCGCTCATGTTCCAGAAACCCCGCTCGGCGGTGGTCGGCAACGGAGCGGACGTCGTCATCCCGCCCGGCTTCGACCGCGTGGACATGGAGTCCGAACTCGTCGCGGTGATCGGCCGGCGCGGTCGCAACATTGCGGCGCAAGATGGGCTGGCGCATGTCGCTGGGTACACACTCGGCAACGACGTCTCCAATCGCGATCTCCAGCGCGGCGACAAGCTGTGGACCCGAGGCAAGGGGTTCGACACCTTCGCGCCGCTGGACGGGCTAAAACCAGACGAGGCGCTGATCATCG
>CAYGTG010000508.1:0-6226 GCA_964352485.1 uncultured Nannocystaceae bacterium
CTCGAAAGTAGAAAAGGGTCGTGCGAGCGTGAAGTTACGCTCCGACGAGCGCTCAACAGAAGAACACGAGGAAATGCCAATAAATAACAACAAACCCCGGCGTGGAGAGAAACGTGATGGCGTCGCCAACGTCTCGTGGTTGCCCGCCTTGCGAGAGATTGCTCAGGCGGCGGGCCGCCTCGCGAATCACGACCGGAATGGCGGCCGTCAGTCTCGTCTCGATGAAGCCCGGGGCGATCGCGTTCACGGTGATGCTGCGCGCAGCCGTCACCTTGCTGAGCGCTCGGACGTACCCGATCACGCCGGACTTTGAGGCGGCGTAGTTGGTCTGCCCCATGTTGCCCGCGATGCCGGCGACGGACGACAGCAGGATCAGCCGACCACCGTCGTGCAGGGGTCCGTCGAGCAGGGCGTCCGTGATGCGGACCACGGCCGCCAGGTTGATGTTGAGCGTCTGATCCCATTTGTCCTCGGACATGCGGGCCAGGGTCTTGTCTCGGGTGACGCCGGCGTTGTGGACGACGATGTCGACGCCGCCGTGACGCTCGGTGAGGGCCTTCGCGATCTCGCCGGGAGCCTCAGGGGTCGAAACATCGACCAGCAGGGTGGAGCCGCCGAGGCTGTGCGCAACCTGGCTGCACAGCTCGGCATCTGCTGGGCGATCGAGGCACACGACGTGTGCCCCTTCATCGGCCAAGAGCTTGGCGGTGGCGGCTCCGATACCGCGGGCCGCTCCCGTGACGAGGGCGACCTTGCCTTCGAGGGGGCGAGTCCACGTGGGCTCCCCAGCCGATGCCGCCTCCGCGGTGATGGTGAGCGGCTGTCCGGAGACAAACGCGGAGCGCTTGGAGAGCAAGAACCGCAGCGGTCCCGCGACCCGGTGCTCGGCGCCATCCTCCACGTACAACAGGTGGGCGGTGGAGCCGCGTTTGCCCATCTCTTTGGCCAGGCTTCGTGCGAAGCCCTCGAGCCCAGCCTGCGCGGCGGCGGCCGTGGCGTCGCGACAGGAGCTCGGCGGCCTGCCGATCACGATCGCGCGGCCGCAAGAGGCGACCTGTTTCACCAGAGGATGGAAGAAGTCATACAGCGCGCGTAGGTCCGAGGGCGAGGTGATTCTGCTGGCGTCGAACACCAGGCCGTTGACCCGACCGCCGGCGATCTCGTCCCCGGGTTCGATGCGGGAGGCTGGCCGCCCATAAGCCTCGCCGGGCCCGGCAAAGGCCGCCGCGAGCCCGTCGTGAGTGACGAAGCACGAGGCGCCAGCGCGGGTCAGCAAACCGGCAAGCACTTCGCTGAGCGGACCGTCACCGGCCGCGCCGACGACCAGTCTCGCGTCGTGGAGCGGCCGCGCCTCCATCGGTCCCTTGGCGCGGGCGAGCTTGGGCGGCACGGGGAGCGGGAGGCCCAGCGACTTGATCACTTTGCGGGCCGGTTCGTTCTGAAGGAGGAAGTCGTTCATGGCAGTGAGGGGGGCTGTGCGCAGTGCGTCACGACTGGAACGTGCCCACGAGGTAGGCCGGGCCGCCGGGCGCATCGCCGACGTAGACCTTGCGTTCGTCGTCGTTGGTCTTGGCGAGGTAGACGCCAACTCTGTGCGGCAGGACAAGGGGCTCGGTGAACTGAACGTCGATGGACTTCAGGGCGTGAATCGAGCCGGAATAGAGCGTCCGCTGCAACGTTTCGATGGTGCGGGCCATCGTGCTGAACCCGTGCAGGATGGTGTTGCGGAACCCAAACGCCTTGGCGTAGGGCCGAACCCAGTGCACGGGGTTGAAGTCGCCGGTGAGCTTCGCGAAATCGAGGCCCGCATCGGCGCTGAGTTTCCATCGCGCGAGTTCCTCGGCGTCGTGTGGAACGCGGGCCTTCTCCTTGTTCTTGGACGGGCCGCCGACTCCGTTGCGCTCGCGCGTCCTCTTGTCGTGGACCACGATCGCGTAGAGGTCGACGGTCAGCGCGTTGGGGGTCTGCTCGGTCCCGGTCACGACCCGCTGATGCAGCACTGCGCGGCGGCCGTTGTCATCGATGCTCTCGAGTCGCGCGCGGGCTCGCAGCGGGGTGCCTGCGGGAAGGTGCTCATGGATCTGAAGGCGACAGCCCCCGTTGAGGACCTTGAACAGCGGGTAGGGGACCCCTCGCAGCGTCTGGGAGGCCAGGGGGAAGGACCACTGCGGGAACAGGTGGGCGGGCAGGAGTCCCTTGTACGACGAAGGGTCACCCCCCACGTGGCGGATGTAGTCCTTCACCAGTCCAGCCGGGAGCGGTTCGACCAGGCCGATCAGTTCTTCGCTGGGCGTTGCAAACGAGACGCCGTGTGCACTCTTCCCTTGGCGAAGCGCAGCCCAGGCGACGCTGGCCAGCGTCTTGATGACCGGCCCCTGTTGAAGCACGTGTCTGGTCGAGACGGCCATTACTCGGCTGCCTCTGCCGCGGCGGACTCTTCGAGCGACGCAAGGATCTCGGCGCCGGTGTTGTGGATGAGGTCGTGCATGTGGCGGCATCGCGGTTCGGCGCGCCTGAGGTAGCGCTCCAGCACCGGCTTGCGATGCGGGAACTTCCGGGCCTGCTCGAACAAGACCTCGCAGATCGTGACATCGGTCAGAAGCTGCGTGAGCCGCTCGGCGTGCAGCATCGCGAACGCGAAGTCGCGCTTGGGATCCCAGTCCTTGAAGAACGCCTGGCTCCACTTCGCCATTGGCAGCTCACCCAAGGAACGCATCTTGTTGGCCGCGGTCCTGCGGATGAGAAATTGCTGCGTCTCGAGACTGAGCCACTTTAGCTTGGCAACGCGGCGCTCGAGCGGGTCGCGGGCCGAGAGGCTGCGCCAGCGAGTCTGCGCGAGGTCTCGTACGAATCGCTGCGGGGACTTCATGATCGCCCCAAGCGTGTCCTTCATGGCCATCAAGGCCTGGATCTGGCTGGTGCCCTCATAGATCGGGAACACCATCGCGTCCCGCAGGAGCTTTTCGGCCCCATATTCCACCGTGTAGCCGTTTCCGCCGTGGATCTGGACGCACAGCCGGGCGTGCTCGACCGCTCTCTCCGAGGCGATGTACTTGAGCAAAGGGGTGATGCGTCGCGCCTCGGCGCGCAGCCGCTTGCCCCTGCGCCGCTCGCCCTCCGGGTCGCCGGTGTGTTCGGCGAAGAGCTCGGCCTTCTGGCCGACTTCCTCTTTCAGGGCGCCGTACATCGACAGGGCGCGAATGCCCTCGATGTCGGTGCGCATCATGTCGAGATAGTCCGCGATCATCTCATGCTTGTCGATGGTCTTGCCCATCGACGGACGGTCGGCGGCGTAGGCCTTGGCTTTGCGGTAGGCGGCTTCCATCAGCCCCAGCGATTCGAACGCCACGCCGAGGCGTGCGTTGTTCATCAAGGTGAGCATGTAGCGGAAGCCCTCGCCGCGCTTACCGATGAGCTTCGCCGGCGCGCGCTCGTAGGTGAGCGCGACGGTTGGGGAGGCATGGTGGCCAAGCTTCTCTTCGGCGCGGTCGATGGTGACCGAACGGACGCGAACTCCGTTTTCATCTTCGTGCCAGGCGGGAACGAGGAAGAACGACAACCCTCCCAGGCCCGCGAATGGGTCGTCGGGATCTGTGGCCGCCTCGGTTCGAGCGATGACAAAGTGGTACTTGCCGTGCCCCGAGGTGATGAAAATCTTCTGGCCAGTGACGAACCAGTTGCCATTGTCGTCCTGTTCGCCATGCGCCCGCAGGCGCGCCATGTCGCTGCCCGCGTCTGGCTCGGTGATGTCCATCGAGCCCCAGGCCTCGCCGCGGCCGATCTCTTCGATCTCCTGGCGGAAGCGGGTCTCGACCAGCCGGCCGTTGTCGAAGGTTGTCGTGCCCTCGCGCATGGAAAAGACCAGCATCGACAGCGCCATGCCCCCGTGAAACCCGAAGTGTGTGCCCACCGAGACGTCGGCGCGGGCCATCATCTCGGCGTTGATGAAGTAGCTGAGCAACGGACAGTTCATGCCGCCCAGCTCTCGCGGGATGCACATCCAGTGGAGGTCGAGCGCTTTGAGCTGCTCGAAGATTTTGTCAAACTCGGGCGCGCACAGGGCCTCGCCGTCCTTCATGTGGACCCCGGCGGCGTCCATCTTCAGGGAGTGCGGTTCGACTTCTTCGGCGACGAACTGGCCGAACATCTCGGCGATGTCGCGATAGATCGAGACGGCCTCTTCGGTGTTCGCCGGCGCGGTCTCGTCGTGGGGATTTCGCTCGGTCGCGGAGACGAGCGCGTCCCAGTCGAGGCCTTCGTCGAAGTAGAACTGAAGGTCGGCGTTGTCGGAAAAGAAGTTGGGCATCACGAACTCCGGGGAAGGGCTGCCTGTGGCATCTCGGGGATGAAGAGAGAGGAACGGGCGACCCGCAAGACCTCGTCGAGCAGTCGCGGGTTGATCGTCGGTGACGAAGCGTCGCCACCAAGCATGGGTCCAACCACTGCGTGCACGGCGATGGTGGAAAGAATGAGATTGATGACTGCGCTGACGTAGGCTTCGGGGTCGACGTCGGCGTGAACCCGCCCCTGCGCCTGGCCCTTGCGAATGTATTGAGAGACCACTTCGGTCCAGGGCTGGACCCGCTCGCGGACGAGAGGCACCATCTCCTCGGGCCGGTCGAGCAGCTCGCGAAGCAGCACGCGCGCACGGTCTGGGTCCTCGCTGAAGAACTTGATCGTCTCTTCGCCGATGGCGTCGAACTGCTCGCGCCCGGACGTCGCGGCGCGGAGCAGACGCGGGACCACCTCGTTCCAGTGCTCGAGCATTTGTTCGAGCACCGACCGGCGAAGCTGGTCCTTCGAGGGGAAGTGGTACAGCAGCGACGGCTTTCGAATCCCGACCGCCTTGGCGATGTCCTGCAGCGAAGCGCCCACGAACCCGCGGGCGGCGAAGAGGCGGGTGGCCTGGGCGAGGATCTGCGCGGCCATCCCCTGCTTGGGGCGACCGTCTTTCGTGCGTTCGCGCGATTCCGCGCGATCTGACCGCTGGGAAGGCATGGGACTACCGCTCGGACGACAGCTGTCTACCACTCGGTAGGCCGAGCGGCAACCATCGCTCCGATGGTGTCCTGCGGCGGGTCCCGGGCGCGCGGCTATCCCGCGATGAACACGCCGCGGAGATCCTCGGTCCGCGAGATGGCGCTGACCGAGTTGGGGTTCTCGCGGATCGACGTGGCGCGGAACTGGTAGTAGCGGCCGAGCTCGAGCGGCGGCCCACCATACTCGACCTCAACGGTGTCCGAGCCGGAGACGCCGGGCACGGCAAGGTCTTCCCAGATGATCTCTCCGAAGGCGTCGAGCACCACGAGCTCGAACCGGTCCTCGGACGAGTCGTCGGCGAAAATGAACGTCGGCGTGCCCGTGACGAGCTCCGGTGCCTCAGCGCCGGGGCTGACGATCGCCAACCCTTCGGTGATCTTGAAGGACTCGCCGAGTTTTAATGATTCGGCGTCCACCTAGATCTAGACGATATCGGTCCCCGAGATGCCTTCGTCCGGGTCCCGAACCAGCTCGTCGTTTTCGAACGCTGCCAACACCTTGTAGCGGCCCGGCGGGACGCCAGCGATCTCGAACGCGCCATCGATGGATGGACTCTGTGGCGCTTGGGGGGCCCGTAGGCCAAGGGGAACCGGTCCTCGCTCGAGCCCTTCGTTGTAGACCGCGGCGGGGATGAGAACCACGCTGGTGAGGCTTCCGCCCGGTGCGTTGACGATGTTGACCGAACCTCGAACGGTTGCGGTCGCGTCCTCGTCTCGCCCATTGAGGTCGGCGCCCTCGACATCACCGTCCCCATCGATCGCGGCCGGCTCGACGTCGAGTCCGCTCCGATAGCCGACGATGCTGTGCGACCCAGCGGCGACGTTGAAGAGCGCGTAGGTTCCGTCTGCGTCTGCAATGGTGTAGCGGGCCGGGGTCTGTTCCCCCTCGGCGACGACGAGCGTGCCTCCGGGACGGTCTCCTCCGACGGTCCCAGACACGGTTCTCCCGCGGGGCTGATCGTTCGCGAACGGAAGCAGCGCGACGTCGGTCGACGGGTTGTCCAGGACCCACCCCGCAGACTCGTCATCGTCTTCGGCGGCCACTGCGTCGGCGGCGTTGAGCGGAATCGCCGGACGAAGTCCGCCGGGGAACGGCTGGAAGTCGGCGGCCGTGGAGAATAGGGTCCAGGTGCTCGCGTCGGCGAACGTGCCGTCATCGTTTCTCGCGGCACGGGCGCGCACCGAAT
>CAYGTG010000509.1:0-3179 GCA_964352485.1 uncultured Nannocystaceae bacterium
GGCACAGTCCGACTCGAGCTCCGCCGCCAAGCCATCGACGATATCGTCGAACCGGGCGTTCTCGTCCGCCGCTTCGATTCGCATCGCCCGCAGATCTCGCAGCAGCCCCTTGGGGTCGGCGACGTTGGGCAAATGCGGAGCCAATGCGCCTGCGCGGGCATCGAGGTCGTTGTCGCCTAGCCGAGACACCCGGGCCAGCGGATCGGACGGCTCGAGCGGCAGATAGCTCTGGTTGAACACGATGCCCGAAATCGGAACCTTGCGGCGCTCCAGGTCGTGCCGCAGCCAGGCGGCGTCGTCAGCACTCGAAGGGTTCGCCGAGCTGACCAGGACGAAGCTCGTCGAGGGGTCGCGCAGGCTGGCATCGACCCGCGTCGCGCGCGTCGCAAACCCCTCTCGAAGCGTCGCAAAGGCCTCGAGGAACGAGACGATTTCGTCGAGGAGCTTGCGTCCGGTGATCAGCCCGAGCATGCGCTTTGCCACGGCGCCTCCGCTGGCGATGAGACGGTCCCGAATGCCCTTGGGGCTCTCACCGGGCAGGAACCACTCGACGAAGCGGCTGTCGAGGAAGTTGGCCAGAGACATCGGCGCATCGAGAATGTCGAGCGCGTTGCGGGCGGGGGGAGTGTCGAGCACGACCAGGTCGTAGTCGTGGTTCACCATCGCGTCATACAGCCGCTCCATCGCCACGTAGGCGTGCGAGCGCGCGAGTGAGCGAGAGACCGCTTGGAACACGCGATTGTCGAGAATGCGCTGGTGCGTGGACTCGTCGGGCGAGACGCGGCGGATCAGCGACGCGTAGCTGGCCGCGGTGTCGACCATGGCTGCGTGAAGCGGGGCCGTAGGGCGGCCGTCGGCGAGCTCGGGCAGAGATTCGACCGGAACCGGCCGAATCTCATCATCGAGCCCGGGCAGCCCGAGGGCGTCCGCCAGACGCCGAGCCGGGTCGATCGTGAGCACGACGCTCTTGCGACCTGCACGCGCACCGGCGAGGCCGACTGCGGCCGAGACGGTGGTCTTCCCGACGCCGCCGGGACCGACGCAAACGATGAGCGACTGTTCGCGAACGAGCTTGTCGAGACTCATGCTGCACCTCCAGCCGCGAGCGCACCCAGACGACCCAGCACCGCGCTATCCATTCGCGCGGCGGGAAGCTGTGGAAGCTCGACGATGGGCAGCGGCACCTGCTCCCGGAGGCGATCGATCTGAGCGCGCGCGGCCTCGGACTGCCGCTGCACCGTGCGCGCCCAAGCGACGTCCGCGAGCACGTCCGGACGCCCGACGGAGCGAGCCGCCGCCTCGACACTGTCCAGCGATGCGGCGTCCCGCGCCGCGAGTCCGGCCGGCGGCATTCGGTTGGCGAACACCGAGCCGAACGAGATCAGTCCGCGCCCCTGGAGCTTTCCATAGAGCTCGATCGTCTCGGTCACCGGCAGCTCGGCGGGCGTCGCGGTCAGGCACAGACGGGTGAGGTCGGGGTCGGCGAGCATCTGCGCGGTCTCCTCGACCAGGCGCTTCATGGGGCCTGCGCCCATGATGCTGTCGATGACGCTGTGGAGCTCGAGAAACATGAGCGCATGGCCGGTCGCGTCGAGGTCGACGAAGATCGGGCCCCAGCGCCGGGCGCCGGAGCTGACCGTCTCGGCCTCGAGCTGACGAAGCTTGTTGAGCGTGGCGATCTCCCCGACGGCCGGCATCGCCGCAAACAGTCGCTCGAGGACCTTGTTCTGGACGATCGACTTCGCGACCCGTTTCGAAGGAATGTGCTCGATCATGTAGTCGAGCACCGCGCCATCGACATCCACACTCATCGCGTGGACGCCGAGCCCAACGTCTCGGGGTGTGAACCCGATATCGTCGACCCCGAAGATGCTGCGCATGGACTCGCGGTGGCCGAGTTCGACGACGAGGGGCCTCATGCCCAGCGATGCGGCATGAACCGCCAGCGCAGCCACGAGCGTGGTCTTGCCGACGCCGCCCTTGCCGGTCATCAGGACAAAACGGCGCTGCAAGAGGGCCGATTGCGGGGAATCCACGAAGTTGCACGTAGCGCACCCGGCCCGGAAAGACAATCGCGCGCGCTGTCCGCGGCCGATCCCTGAGGGTTTGACGCGGATTCCGCGTCGGTGCTAGTTCGCGTTCGTGGCGCAGAAACACCCGGCCGGTCTCTATCGGCTGTTCTTCACCGAGATGTGGGAACGCCTGGCGTTCTACACGATGCTGAACATCCTGCTCCTCTACACGACGGACAGCGAGCGGGGCGGCCTGGGACTGACGTCGGCCGAGGGCAACGAAATCTACGGGCTGTATCTGGCCTTCGTCTACTTCACGCCGTTCCCCGGCGGGATGTTGGCGGACCGCTACCTCGGCTACCGAAAAGCCGTCCTCATCGGCGCGGTGTTCATGTCGGGCGGGTTGTTCCTGATGAGCATCCCCGGGTCCACGTACTTCATCACCGGACTGGTCGGACTCATCATCGGCAACGGCTTCTTCAAGCCAAACATCTCGGTGATGGTGGGCAACCTCTACGAGGCGGGTGACCCGAAGCGGGACGCCGGTTTCAACATCTTCTACATGGGCATCAACATCGGCGCGTTCGTGGCGTCGTTCCTGAGTTCGGCCGTGCGCAACAGCGCGGGCTGGCTGTGGACGTTCCGCGTCGCGGGCATCGGCCTGCTCGTCGCGGCGGCCGTGCTGATCCTGAGCTGGAAGATGCTCGAGAAAGCCGATCGTCCTCCCGAGCAAGACCCGAACGCGGCCAGCTTTGGCGCTGTGTTCGTCAAGATCCTGCTTCCCGCCCTCGGCGCAGGCATGGTCGGGTTCCTCATCGGACAGAACGTGATGCCCGACGGGCCCGTGCGCCCCGCGGTGCTTGGCTTCCTCGTCGGCATGATCCCGGTGGTCATCTTCTTCGTTCGCATGGGCACCACCGCCCCGATCAAGGAAAAAGCCGGATTGCTGGCGCTGCTGCCCATCTACGTGGCCGGCGGCACCTTCTTCATGATCCTGCACCTCAACGGTTCGGCGATGACCCAGTGGGCCCGGGACAACACCGACCGCACCGGTGGCGTCGCAGCGGCGGAGGCGGCGGGGTCGGTATTTTCGACCGTCTTCTTCACCGAGGTGAAGTTCACCCAGGAGGGATTTCCCAGCTACTACCCCAACGCCGGGCCGGACAC
>CAYGTG010000509.1:3189-6222 GCA_964352485.1 uncultured Nannocystaceae bacterium
GATGGACACGGCGGATCGGTCACCAAGGCGAAGGTCCCTGACGGCGCCAAGCCGTCCAAGCGAGTGGCGTTTGTTCGAGAGGTCGATGGCGAGGCGCTCGCCGTCTACGTCGTCGAGCGATCGCTGTACACCGAGATCTACGAAGGCTACGAGAAGCGGTATGGCAAAGACCCCGAACTGCTCGCGCCCGGCAGTTTTGTCACCATCGTTTCACCCGAGCTGTATCAGTCGTTCAACGCGCTCTTCGTCGTCGCCTTCACCCCGTTGATCGTGATCTTCTTCGGTCGTCTCGGCGCGCGAGGCATCCAGATCTCGACCGCACGGAAGGTGTTTTGGGGCCTGGTGCTCACCACGGCGAGCATGGTCTTGATGGCCGCGGCTGGGATGATGAGTGACGGAGGCTCACTGAAAGTCTCCGGCATGTGGCTCGTGGGCTTCTATGGCGTGGTCACGATCGGCGAGTTGCTTCTGTCGCCCATGGGTCTGTCCTTGGTCACCAAACTCACGCCGGCGCGTCTGGTCGGTCTGGCCATGGGTGGTTGGTTCATGGCGACCGCGTTCGGCAACAACCTCTCGGGCTTCTTTGGGGGCATTCAAGGCTCCCTCTCGCCGGTCTCGTTCTTCTTGGTCCTTGCAGGCCTGGCCGGCGCGTCGGCGTTGTTCATCCGCTTCCTCCTGCCACGCCTAGACAAAACCCTCTCGGACTACGGGGCCTGAATCACGCCGACCTGTCGGTTCGATACCCGCGATGGCCTCCCGACGTTATGCTTGCGGCGTGTCTGCACGTCCGTTCGTCCAGCGCTTCATCAGCCCGACCCTCGCCGTGGCCTTGGCTTGCCCGGCGGGCGTCGCTGTTTCGTTCGTGCCCACAACCGTGGTCGCGGCGCCAGCGCCTGCCGATGAGGAGGCGCAACTCGCCGAGGCTCGGGAGATGTTCGAGCGTGGTCGCTCCAAGTACGACACGTTCGACTACGAGGGAGCGATCGACGTCTGGCAGCAGGCGATGGCAAAGGTGCCGCCGAGCCAGGCTGGCGTTCGCAACGCGATGGTCTACAACATCGCGCTCGCCCAAGAGAAAGCCTACGACGTCGACAAGGATGTCGCGCATCTGCGGCAAGCCGTGCTTCTGCTCGAGCAGTGGGTCGGCAGCTACAAGGCGATGTTCAAGAAGACGCCCGAGACCGAGGCCGAGGTGGGCAAGGCGCAGAAGCGGATCGAGAATCTCAACGCCCGAATCAAGCGGATTGAGGCGGGCGAGGACACCACCACCGTGGCACCGCCCCCCAGCGAGACCGAGGGCGGCGGAAGCATCGAGTTCGATACCGGCTACACCCCGCCTCCCGAGGTGATGCGGGAGCAAAAAAAGGCCAAGGCCAACAACCGCAGCGAGGGGATGATCGCCGCGGGGTGGACCGTGGGTGGCATCGGCGGGTTGGTCTTCCTGAGCGGTGCGGCGGGCACCATCGGCACCGCGAGCGCGTCCGACAACACCGGCCTGGGCGCGAGCATCGGTGTGCTCGTCTTCGGCGCCGCCATGCTCGTGACCGGCGGGGTGTTACTCGGCAAGGGCTACAAGGAGAAGAAAGCGATCGAGCAGGGCCAATACTCCGTGGCGCCCTACCTCAACCGCCAAGGCGGCGGCGCAGCGTTCAGCATGCGGTTCTGATCGGCCCGCGCTGCGCTCTCGGCCCGCGAGGGCTCAACCTTCTGTCTTCGGCTCGGCGTCACCCGAAGGTGCAGACCCAGCCGGGGCCTCAGCCTTTTCCGCGTCACCGCCGGGAGACTTCTCGGCCGGAGACTTCTCAGCCGGAGCCTTCTCGGGCTGCGCTTCTTCGGCCGGAGTCTGCTCGGCCGCCGCCTTCTCAGCCGGCACCGTGTCGGCCACGGGGGCCTTCTGTGCAGGGGGCTTCTCCGGCGGCGCCTTCTGCTGAGCTGCGGGCTTGGCAGCGTCGCCGCCGTCCGGCTCCGGCTCCGGCTCCGGCTCGCCCAAAGGCGCCATCATCGGTAGGAAGCTGTTGGAGATGCCCTGGACCGCCGCGACCCGCCGGTTGCGCCGGACCTCCCAAGCGTCGGGCGGATCCGCCTCGTGCCATGCCTCGAACTGGGTCCGCTGGGCTGGGCTCAGCGGAAGCCCATCGCCGTAGATATCCTGCATGTACAGGTAAGCCCGGGCGATCTCTCCTCGCGTGTCTTCGTCGGGCTCGGCCCGGCGTAGGGAGCGGTCGACCTCGAAGTCACACGCCCCGTACATTCGAGTCTCGCCCTCGAGTTCACCGAAGTCGAAGTCGGAGCGATCGGCCTGAAGCTCCCCCACCGCGGGCACGAGATTTTGCAGGTCGAGTTCCATCGCGCGGAATTCCTCATCCACCTCACGGCAGCAACGAACGCCCGAAAACGCCACGCCGGCATCGTCTTGGCAGATGGGCTCTCGCCAGCAGGAGCGGTGTTGGCCAAAGGCTCGGTTCGGCACCACGCGATCCCAAGCGACGCGCTTGGAGAGGCTCTCGTCGGCACGCGTCTTGTAGCCGCACGTTCCGCGGGCGATGCGAAGCTGCGGCGTGTAGGCACAGTTGCAGTAGAACGTCCGGCGATGCTCGCTGTAGATCTCCTCCGCCGCCGCGATCACCTCGTCCAGTGAACCGAGGGTCTTGGGGAGAACCTTCGCCGCTGGCTCCGGCTCTGGCTGCACGACCGGTTCGGGCGCGGGCTTCGGCTTCGGTTTCGCGGGCGCTTTGGCATCCGCATCGGCGCCCGGCTCTGCAGGCGCACCGCCGCATGCCGCCGTCCCGACCCAAAGCCCGAGCGCGAGCGAGGTCGCCATGTGTCGCATCGTGTACGGGAAAGTCATGCGCGGTGGGGCGGAGAGTAGCCGCAAGAAGGCCGTGCGGGCCAGCCCAGGGGGATGCACGGCCCGAAGACGACGGGGAGGAGGAGACCCCCGCCGGCGTGCCATCAATTGCGCAGGTCGCGACCGCCCGACCCGACCGCCCTACCCGACCGCCCTACCCGACCGCCCTACCCGCCCGGTGGTGG
>CAYGTG010000510.1:0-6219 GCA_964352485.1 uncultured Nannocystaceae bacterium
GATTCGGGTGGGAGACGACCTCTCGCTCGGAACGCTGGTTGCGTTCATGCAGTACGCGCGGCTGTTCTACGAACCGATTCGAGAGCTGGCCGGTCGCTTCTCGGAGTTGCAGAGCGCCCAGGCTGCAGCCGAGCGCATCGCGACGCTCCTGGACACCGAGCCCGAGATCCGCGACAGCCCGGAGGTCCGCGCGGCGATGCAGCGGGGCAGCACGGACCCCCGCCGCGCGCCGGACGGTGGAGACGCCCAAATCCATACCGTTCACTTCGACGGGGTCAGCTTCTCCTACGTCGACAACGAGCCGGTGCTGCACGAGGTGGACTTCACGGTGCGCGCCGGCCAGACCGTCGCATTGGTCGGACCCACAGGTGGCGGCAAGAGCACGATCGTCAGCCTGCTCGCCCGCTTCTACGAACCACGCGGCGGAGCCGTACGCCTCAACGGTGTCGACCACCGGGAGCGAAGTCTTCACTGGCTGCAAAGCAACCTCGGCGTCGTCCTGCAGTCGCCCCACCTGTTCTCCGGCACGATCGCCGAGAACATCCGATATGGCCGGCTCGATGCGACCGACGCCCAGATGCGGGCGGCAGCCGAGCGCGTCGGGGCCCACACCATGATCGAAGCGTTGGCCGATGGCTACGAGACCAAGGTCGGTGAAGGCGGCGGCAAACTCTCGACCGGCCAGCGCCAGCTGATCTCGCTCGCCCGCGCGGTGCTGGCCGACCCGCAGATCTTCATCATGGATGAGGCCACCTCGTCGCTCGACACCGAGACCGAGGTCCGGGTCCAGGCGGGCATCGACGCCGCCCTCGAAGGTCGGATCGCCTTCGTGATCGCGCACCGCCTGTCGACGATCCGAAACGCCGACCTGATCCTGGTGGTGGACGGTGGACGTATCGTCGAGCGCGGCACCCATGAGGAACTGCTCGCTGCGCGGGGGCACTACGCAGAGCTGCACGCCCAAGCCCATGCCGCCACAGCGGTCGACGCCGCGGTCCGCGACGTTCACTCCGAGTGAGGCGGTTCGTTCGTGGTGGGTCAACTCGAGATCGGCCGGTTGCGGTGGCCTCCGTAGCCGCCGATTCGCGCCCCGCGTGGTTGCCGGAGGCGCTGCGAAAGCCCGCGGCGGGCTTCACGTGCGCCCGCGGGACGGGAACCTCCCCACGCAGCGAATCGGCATCCTGCCGCGAACCACTCGTGGTGCGCTACCAAGCGAGGGGCTTTGCCTCGATGGCGTCCAAGAGCGACTCCGTCCCCACTTGGGACCTGATGCTCGAGGCCCAGTCCACCGTCGAGCTCCTCACCCGGCAGCCCCGAGACCAAGGACAGTGGCTCGGCCAAGTCATCGCCGCTTGGGCCGAGAGGTCCTGCGCGTCGAACACGCCCGAGCATCGGGCACCGACGTAGAGGATGGAGATCGTCTCGCTGCCGGAAGTACCCTGGCGCAGCATTGAGTCGAACAAGCGCCTGAAGCACCGCGTTCCACCAGCTCCCCGATGATGCGCTGGTTTGCGAAAACCACGCTCTGCCGCGGCCGACCGTCCTCCTCCAGCCCCCGGCTTTGTTCCGACCTCGATTTTGCCGAAAGTCACGGGATGGCGCTCTCGATCCGCTGGCACCCGAACATGTCCTGTTTCTCCCCAGCACCGACTGAGCAGAAAGAACTGCCGCCCGTGGTCCAGCGCACGAAGTTTTTTCGTCACTTCCCGCAAGGATCGTGAGGGCTCGGCCCAATCCCCCTGCGAACTCCGCCGATGACCCTCGCCGTCCTCTACGAAGCCCAGCTCGATTGGGTCGTTGCCACCCTGCGTCGGCTCGGCGTGCAAGAGGCTGACGTTGACGACGCGGCGCACGAGCTGTTCCTGGTCGTGCATCGGAAGCTCCATGCCTACGACGTCAAACGGCCGCTGCGACCGTGGCTATTCGGGATCGCGTACCGCGTGGCCCGAGACCATCTCCGCCGCGGCTCGGCACGCCTGCGACTCTTGGAGTCCACCCCACAGCCACAGGCCCGCGACCTCGAGTCTCAGGCTGCCGCCCGGCGGCAGCTGGCACGCATCCAGCGGGCCCTCGACTCTCTGGACTACGATCGTCGAGCGACCTTCGTGATGTACGAACTCGATGGGTTCTCCGTGCCGCAGATCGCCGAGGTGCTCGGATGCCCGCCCAACACCCTGTACTCCCATCTGCGGCGCGCCCGTCAGCACGTGCAGGCCTATCTCGATGCCGAGGAAGTGAGCCACCATGAGCACGGATGAGCTAGAACCCATCGAGCCAGGGCTCGCGCAGATGCTGCAGCCCGCCCGTGAGATCGAACCGGTCACCGAGGCGCGCCGCGACCGGGTGAGGAAGCGTCTGGAGGCCGACATCGGAAGACTCGACGACCGCACGCTTCGGCGGCACCGATGGCTGGTCGGCGTCGTCCTCGCGGCAGCGGCAGCGGTCGCGGCGATCCTCTGGGTGGCCGAGCGTGGACGCACCGGCGCCGATACCGGCAGTGCGCAGAGCATTGCCGACCGTCGCACCGTGCGAACTGGAGGTCGAAGCATCGCCGTGCTCGAGCCGGGCTCCGAGATCTCGTGGGCGGTCGATGACGACGGGGCGACCGTGGATCAAGCCCGCGGCCGGGTCTTCTACCGCGTCGAACCGGGCGGCCCGTTCCTGGTTCGTACACCCAGCGCCGAGGTCCAGGTGACCGGCACAAGTTTCGAAGTCGAGATCGTCATGAGCAATCAAAAGCAACGCCTCAAGTCCATGTCCCTCGGTGCGGCCTTCGCCGCCGTCACGGTCGTCACCGTATACGAGGGTGGCGTCGTGCTCGCCAACGAACGGGGCAGCACCGAAGTCTCGGCCGGCCACACCGCCCACGCCGATGCGGCACATGCCCCATCGTCGACGCGCTCCCGCATTCCCGCGATAGCGGCCACCGGCTCCGCCAGACGAGAGTCGTCAGTGCGACCCCCCGCTGGGGACCGGGTGCTGGTGGCCGACCTTCGCGCGCGAGTTCGAGAACTGGAGGCCGAGCTGGAAACAGTACGCGACTCGGCCGAGGCCGATGGGGACAATACCCAGGAACGCATCGAGTTCGCGCAACGGGTCTACAACCCAAGTCCCGAGCAGCTGCGCGAAGCGGCGGAGAACTGCGAGCTCTCTTTCGCCGTGCCCGCACTGCTCGAGTCCGGCACGTACCTCACCGATGCCACAGCCGACAAGCTCGCCCTGTCCTCCGAAGAACGCCAAGCCATGAGCCGGGCCCTCGAGGATGCGAGCATTCGATGGAAAGAGCAGATGCGAGCGATCTACGTCGACGCAACCGGAGACGAGAACGGCGCGGACGCACTCTCCTTCGACGCCATGCGGGCGGAGGTTCTCAACAAATCCGTGCCCGACGATCTGCTGGAGTCACGACAACGCGTAGCCAAAGAACGAGCCGGCATGCTCGAGGCCCCCGCCGCAGGCGAGGGGAGTCCCGTCGAGCGTTACTACCGCTACGAAATCCAGCGCACGACCGATGCCTACGCCGTCGTGGCCGACGCGGTGGGGGACGACCGGGCCTACGAGGTCCTGGGCAGCCTACCGACGAACATGAGCAACTACAGGGATTGCCGAGACAAGTAGACGCATGGGTTCACCGCGACTTCGTTTCGCTTGAAGGCTCGCGGTATGCCACGGGAGTCGGCGGCCCCGGATGACGCTGGGCCGGCCGATAGCCCCGCGCTGGGGTTGAACCGCAGCAAGAATCATCTCCATGAGGTACACCCGCGGCCGATGACGCTCCCGCCATCAGGCTCAGCGCCGGCTGCGTTGGACAAGGTCCGCAAGCTGCTCGCACTGGCCACATCCCCCAACCCGCACGAGGCTGCTGCGGCGGCAGCACGCGCACAGGCCCTCATCGAGACCCATCGCCTGCAGGCGTGGATGGATGCGGGCCGTGCCGCGGAGGAAGACCCCGACCCCATCGTGGACGCGCGGGACGAACCTCTGGAGGTGGGACGACGGATTCGCCGCTGGAAGACGGCGCTCGCGGTCGTCCTGGGCCAGGCCAATGGATGCGTCGCATACACGCTGGACGGCGGCAAGGAGTCGGCGATCGTCCTCGTGGGGCGCGCGCGAGATCGGGCCGCCGTGACCGCGCTGTGGAGCTGGCTGGTGCAGCGCATCGAGTGGCTGTCCGCGACCCACGGAGCGGGACAAAACAAGAAGTGGCACGAGGCCTTTCGGTTGGGCGTGGTGGACGCGGTGGCGCAGCGACTCGGTGAGGTGGCCGACCAGGCGCGCGCGGGGCTCGACGAAACGGCGCTGGTCGTCGTCGATCCCGCCCGCGCAGCCCATCGCGATGCCCTCGACCGCTTCGTCGCCGACCATCTCCGGCTGGGCCGCGGCCGGGCGCTGCGCGTCGATGCGGTCGCGTGGGAGCACGGCAAGGACGCGTCTTCCGACCTCGAACTTCCGTAGGATGAATCCGGTAGACAGGATCGCCCGTACACTGCTGCCAACGTGATCTCCGCCATTCTCGAACCCTGCTGGAATGCGGAGCTGCTCGAAGGAGTACCCCCGCGGTGACGACGACCGGGCACAAAGGGCTGATCGCCGCCGTGGGGCTTGGGATCGCTGCGGTCTTGGGCGCCGCATTGTTCGCCTCGGACGACGCGCCCGAACCGTACGCAACCTCCGCCGACCTCCCGCCGATCCCCGAGGCGACGACCAACGGCTGGAGGCTGGTGTCTCGGCCCTGGGCCGACACGGCTGTGGAGGCCAACGGCGACGCTGTCTTGGCGATGGTTGGCGCCGGGGACGAGAGCGCCTCCTTTGAAACCCGTTGGGGGGCAGTCGCACAGAGCGCAGACAACTTGCGGAAGTCCGCTCAGGCCAACGTGCACCGAGATGCACTCGAAGCGTGGCATCAGGCAGCCACCTCCGAACGGTTTGCCGATGGCTGCACCGTGGACCGGCTCCACGAGTGCCACTACTTCCAGATCTTCAGGCTGCACCAGCTCGCCCTGATCGAAGCCCTAAGCCTCGCGGTCGACGGAGAGTGGGCAGACGCCGACGCGCGACTCGCAGCCGCGGTCTCGCTCGACCAGCGCTTCCTCGCTTCGTGCCGCAACTCCACGAGCTGCCTGGTCTCGGCGTCCATGCTGACCGACGCCCTGGCCGTCACCGCGCTGGTGCTGCGGGCCCAGCCGCCCGGCCAAGCCAAGGACAGACGCGAGCGCCTCTCGGCGACGGCCGCCCGGCCCGAGGGCGATGACATCGGAATTCCCCAGGCGGACTTTGAGGTGAAGCGGCGCGCATTCGTCGGGGACTACCTCTTTTCCAGGCATCTGCTGCGCCGGGCCGAGGACGAAGGGGTCGACCTGCTGGTCGGCGATTCGAACTGGCCCCCATCCATTTCGTTCGACCCGGCACACACCGCCACGTTGATCGACGAGGTGCACCTCGACCTTCGTTCGCAGCACGGCATGCATCTGATGCTGACCGGTCGCGATGAGGACGCCGAACCGACCCGCTGCAGCTGGATGGACCGCGTCACAAACGCGATCGGCTGCGCCCACTTCAACCCCGAGACGGCTCGCATACTCCACGACAGCAGCATGGACAACATCGACGAACAGCTAGAGATCGGGCGCCGTTGGTCGCGACGCATCCAGGAGCTGTCCCCGCGTGTCGTGGTGCCACAAGCACCCTGATGCCTTGCGTACGATCGCGCGCGGCACCGTTGTGCCACGCCGGTTTCTTCGGGAGCGCGCCGCGATGCGCTGTGGGAGAAGACGTGGGACGCGTGCGTACCCTGACTGGCGTATTCGCCGGTGTTTCGCTGCTCGCCGGGCGCAGGAACCCCTCGAGGCGACCGGCGAGAGCCGTCGTTGCGATGACGAGATTGGGCAACACGTTGAGAACGAGGCCCCAGCCGCGCCTTCGATACAGTCCCCATACGGCCACGAGCATCGAGGCCGCACACGCAGCATCGAGCGGGTGCGTCCACGCGTTGGCGGTCGGGACGCTGCCGAAACTGCCGAGGTCGTGGCCCATGACGCCGTCGGCCGGCCCACGCCTGGGCCACGTGGCCGCCCACGAGCCGTGCAACGGCCTTCGAACACTGCAGTGCGCGAGTGGCCCAGCATGCGCATCATCAGCGGCATGCAGTGGCCAGCTGTCATGCTCAGGCGCGCTACGTTCCGCGGACCACCCAGGACAGCGACGCCCTCGCCCTGGTGC
>CAYGTG010000511.1:0-6197 GCA_964352485.1 uncultured Nannocystaceae bacterium
GCGGGCTCGGGTTCGTCGGCACAAGGCACGACGGCAGAGCGCAGGGCGTGGTGGGGACGCCGAGGCGCTGTGGGCAGACCGCAAACAGCTGTTCTTCAAGCCTGCCACCGGGTTCGGGAGTCGGGCGACCTACGCGGGACGAAAGATCACCCGCAAGGTCTTCGCCGAGGTCCTGCAGGGCGAGTACGTGGCCCAGCAGCTCATCGCGCCGAGCGAGCGCGTGGTCAACGTCGATGGTGAGCCCACCACGATGAAGGTCGACATCCGCGCCTACACCTACGGCGGCGAGGTCCTGTTGTTCGCCGCTCGGGTGTATGGAGGGCAAGTGACGAACTTCCGCACGCCCGGAAGTGGGTTCGCACCGTTGTTCGTGCTGCCGGCGTTGGTGTGAGCGCGACAAACCGGCGGTCGATCAGGCCTCAGAATCGACTGCCCCGGTCATGATTGGACTTCGACGAAGCCGTTGACGAGCTGGCTCGCAATTCGCTCCTGCATGTCCCGCTGGGCGGCGGTTGCGTCGACCAGCTTGCGCGTGCGTGGGATCCGCTCGCCGTCAGGAAGCACGATGACGAGTTCAACATGGGCCCCCGAGGTACAGATTTCCCACTTCCGGCCATCGGGGTGTTGGAAGCTGCGTAGCGCGCTGTCGTCCGGCGGGCGGGGTTCGTCCTGCTCCTCATCCGGAAGCTCGGGTGGCGGGGCCACGGTGATTTCAACCCGCGGATCGGTCACGGGATGGCCTTCGGGGCACATCGATGCACCACACTCCATCCTGCGCGTGCACCGTTCGCAACGCATATCGACCCCGAACCAGATGCCGCCGGCCTGAGGATCAAACACCACCCAACCTGCGTACTCGCAGATCGAGATGACAAGCTCGAACTGCTCCTCGGCCTCATCGTCGTCGCTAGACGGCTTGGAGAACCAGCCGCCACCGCCGTCAAAGGACATCTCTTCGAAGTCGGGTTCCTCGCCCCCCCGTCCGCCGACGTAGCAGGTGCCCCCCGTTTCATCCACCTCCCAACCTTGGGCCTCGACGACCCGCACCAGCTCTGCCAGCTGCGCTTTGGACAGCCTCCGAGTTCCCTTCCACGCCTTGAGCCCGTCCGGTGAGCGTGGGTCTAGGGTTTCGGATGGCGGCCCGAACTCGACGTGTGTTCCCATCGGTCGAGCATAGCGCGGGCCTAGGCGGATCCCACCTCACCCTGCAGGCTTCGACGGCGGCTCTTGGGACCGATCGTGGGGGCGGGGAACCATCCATGCCTGCGTTCTGACCCCTCACGCCCGTGGGGCAACCGCACCCGGTCCGCCACCCCACCACGCGGCATGCTCCGGGCTGCAAAGGCTCTACGCTTGCGCTGGCGCTGCTCCTCGTGTCGGAGGTCGACATGACGTGGAGCGCCCCAGCGGCGTGCCCGGACGAGGCGACGGTGCAGGCTCGCGTGGGTGAGTTTTTGCGAGCCTCCACGGTGAACACGGACAGCGTGCGGGCCCGGGTCACGGTGGAGGAGGGCGAGGCTGGATGGACCGCGGACCTGGAGCTGACGGTGGGCGAGCTGACCGAGCACCGGGTGCTGCAGGATCGTTCCTGCGATGTGGTGGCGACCGCGTCGGCCTTCGTCGTGGCGGTCGCGGTTGACCCTCAACTGCTGACGTCGCCCGAGGCGTCGCTCAACCACCCCGGTGAGGGCGAGAGCCGGTCGGTCGGCGTCGCGATCCCGTTCATCGGTGAGGCGAGCGATCCCGAGGACGGAGTGCTGGGGGGCGCGTCGATGTCGTGGACGTCGAGCGAAGAAGGCGTGATCGGGACCGGTGGGACCTTCGAGTGGACACCAACCGTCGTCGGTGAGCACACCTTCACGCTGACCGCGACCGACAGCGACGGCAACGACGCGACCGACGCGGTCACGCTGACGATTGTCCCCTAGGGGCGGTCCGCCGGCTGTCGCGGCCAGGCGGCCGAACCTCGACGGTTCCACACTGCGCGCCACGGAACGCTGCTTGGTGTGCAGCGTGGCTGCGTGTCGCGATGTCGACCGAAGACGCGGGGGCGCGCTGATATCGTGCCGCGCCGCCATGTCAGTCGAGCGAATCGGAACCGGACTTCAGTCTCTCAATGAAATATTGGGGCGTCCCGCGCTGGATCCCGATCCCGCGCGGGAGGACTTCAAGGTGCACCAAGAGACACTCGATGTTCTCGTGGCCGGTTCGCGCGCTGACGCTGCCCCAGGCAGCTGTACTCGACATCTTGGAGGTCTTCGGATTATTATAAGTGTCCGGTACCGACCAACGATTCGTCCTCGAGACACGACGTCCTTCGGCTCCCCCGAGTATCACGAGTTCGCAAGCGGAGGGACTGGGAACGAGGGCTAGCTACGGTGCAGCCGCGCTCGTTAGCTTCGCATCTACGAGACGTTAGCCGCAGCTCTCTTCTACACGGATCTTCCACAGACCGTCATCGCCTTGGGCTATGAAGATGTCTGTAGCTGCGATATCCCTGCTTATCAGCAGGCCCCGGGTCCCATCTCCCAGCGTCTGTGCTGCGCATTCTCGCAGTTCGTCCCCGCGCGAACACAATCCAACAATCGACGTCATGCCGCCCTGTCTGCCCACGGCTATGACGTCGATATTCCCGTCGCGGTCCAGATCTCCCGTCTGCGGGGGAAAAAGAATCGCCAAATCCATGTCAAGCTCAGCGCGACGGTGCACCCACGCCTGCTCTTCGTCCTGCCGAGCAGAAATCGAAATGCTGTTAGTGCCAGACGACCCTTGCTGGAAAAAAACTCGATACCAGCAGTCGTCGGTCTTCCCCCGCTTGAGGTGCTAGCCCCTCGATTGCATACACTCCGATCGCTTCAAATGCAAAGTCTTCGACAAGAGTTGTCCCCTGTAGACGCATTCCGTGTATTTGATCGTCCGTATAGAGCGCAAGCGCAGGGAACTGCCGGAAGCGTCGCGACTTTCCTACTGCTGGGAGACCCGTCCTGACTTCAAACTGGGCCAAGACCTCGGCTTGGTCCTCAAGACCAAGATTCCAGACCTCAATGCGAGCATAGGAGTCTGTCAGCAGGATGACATCATCATTCCCGTCTTCGTTAAAATCTGCGAGCGTGCTGTAAACGGACTTGGAGATCAATCCCTCGTCCCGCACGAATCCCGGCAGGGAGCCCGCGCGCTCCTCGAGCCGCTCGCGGAACGCAGTCGTGGGTCGCCACGTGGCCCACGAGCGGGCCGGCCGACTGCATCACTGGCCATACCTCGGCAGTTTCGGCAGCGTCCCTGCCACAGCGAGTCCTACGCGCGAGCGAAGACGCAAAAACGCCCGACTCACAAAGAGCCGGGCGTCCTTCGTCAGCGTCCTACCGAGCCCTACGGCACCGGCGTAAACGCCATCCGAACCTCAACCTGCTGGTCCCCATCTGCTAGGTTGTACACAAAGTCGTCATCGCGCCAGCCGTCCCCGTAGTCGATCACAACCTCGTGGTCCCCAAGGTTGTCGTCGCCGTTGAGGAACGCATCCGCCTCTCGAAGGTTGATCGAGATGGTTAAGCTGTGGTCCGGCTGTGGCACGACCGGGATGATCTGGGTCTCGATGGTGCCAGTCTGCGGCCACTGCTGGCCCATGCCGATGGTGACGTATTGGTCGGAGTTGCGCTCCATCAGCGGGTAGGCGTTGGCTTGCTCGTCCCAGCCGCGGATCCAGCCGTAGACCTCGAGGTCGCCGCCGGTGTCACCGCCGTCGTTGACGACGTAGATGTTCTGCAGGGTGAGCTGAACGTTCTGGGTGACGCGGGTGCACTCGCGGACGTCGTAGTCGGTGGTGAGCGCGAACCCGGCGGGGCTGTTGTCGGCGAGGTACGCCATCTTGTAGGCGATGGGAGCACCCGGCGAGTCAGGAGAGTAGGTGCCGCCGCTCTGCAGGAAGTCGGCGATGCCCTCGGCTCCTTGAATGGCCTGGACCGCAACGTTGCCGTCGCCACCGAGGATGAACGCGGTGATGTGCGACTCGGAGAGGACCTCGGAGTGGGTCAGCGAGACGCTGCCGTCCACGTCGACGGCTCCGGTGGAGAAGCCGAAGTCGAGCGCGGCCTTGAGCTCTTCGCTGGAGAAGTTCGAGGTGACCGCGAAGTAGACGATGCGGCCGTAGGTGACCGACGAGACGTAGGCGGGTGGCTCGTCTTGCAGTGTTTGCTGCACGTCCTCGAGCGTGACGGAGGGGTCGAGGAAGTCGCTGGGTCGCACAGGGGCGTCGATGTCGACGGTGTAGTAGGCCTGGGTGAAGTTGACCAGGTAGCGGCTGTTTCGCTCCTGCTGGTCGAACTCCATGCTGGCCGAGACGTCGCCGCTCATCCACGAGACATCGAGCCCGAGCGCGAGGCTGAGCTGCTCGGAGCTGTGAACCTCGCTCATCTCATAGGCGATGTTCGCCGGCGTGTTGCCGATGATGTTGGCGTCGAGAATGCCCGCCATCGCCTCGCGGAACTCGCTGAGCGTGGGGCTCTCCATCGTGGCCGAGACGTCGCCGTCGAGGACACCTTCGAGCGATGCCGAGAAGGTCAGCGGCGCTCGGTCGAAGACCTTGGGAGTGAGCGTGCCGTCCGACAGCGTGGTGCCGCCGATCGTGGCCCCGGGGTAGAGCGTCCCGGAGTTGGCCGCGAAGGCCACGATCTTGTCGAACTGCTTGGTCTCGAGCAGGTTCGTGGTCGTGCACGCGTAGTCGCCGTCCTCGAAGGGGGCGCTGGCGACACCCTCATCGACGTTGGCAGCCGGGGTCTCCAGCGTGCCGAGCCCGATGATGTAGTCGTCGATGTCGCTGTTGCCACTGGGCTCACCGGTCGACTCGTCGTCGCCGTCGCCGGTCGTTGCGTCCGCGGTCTCGTCGGAGTCGCTCGCGCCGCTGGTGGAGCTTTCGCCGTCGCTGGGATCGTCGGGATCGTCGCCCTTGGTCAAAGACCCGGTTCCGGGCCCCGTTCCGTTGAGGTCTGGCTCTTCAGAGGTGGCGCAGCCTGTACCGAGCATCACTGCCAGCAGAGACGCTGTTGTCCACCCGATCCGGATCACTGAGTTGTCGTTGCCGCTGCGCTTCATGTTGTTGCCCCCACTCCCAGAGTTCAGCTGCAGGCTCGCGACCTGCATCTGAACCTGGAGCAGGTTATCGCTGATTCTCCTACATGTCCTGCGCCTGGGTGACTTTTTTGATGTCAGTTGGATATCGCCGAGGGCGATTCCGAGCGGACGGCGCGATTCTGGGCGCGATCCTACCGGCCGAGCTGGTCGGCCATGACCCCAACCCATTGCACGCTCGCCACAACCGCCGAGGCGATGAGGACCGCCGCTGGGATCTTCCGAATCCAGGCGCGCGTTGGCTGCGGCCGCTGCTTGCGTCGGGCCATCGCAAAATACACGGGCAGCGGAAGCAGGATTTGAAGCGCGGAGGTGACGATCAGGATCAGGATGAAGGGCCCGAGGGCAGCAAACGCATCGGTGCCCGCCAGCAGCAACTCCGCGACGTTGCCGGCCGCCATCGCGAGCAGTCCCCAGGTTCGACGCCGATGGAGGCCGTAGGCCGCGACCAGCAGCCAAGCCGCGAGCAGCAGGGGTGCCGGATTCGACAAGAAGAAGGCGGCGAACAGGGAGCCGACCGTCAACAGCACCAGCGCATCCGCCAAGCCCATCACCAAGGACAGCGTCAGCAATCCATCCAGGCCCTGCATCTCGTCGGGGCGGGAGCCGGGCGGACGCAGGCCGTGGTTGCCGAGCACGAGCAGGGCGCCGGTGCAGGTGAGACTCGAAACCAGCACGGCGCTCGCCTCGAGGGGCACGAGCCCCGCTATCCACATCGATCCAGCATCGAGCTGAAACAGCATCCATTGGAAAACGACCACGATCATGGTCATCCCCCAGAGCATCGACCGCGAGACGATCTGCGAAACGGTGCCGGGACGGTGTGCCAACCACAGCGCCACGAGGATTGCGATCAGCGGCGCAAGACTGGCGAGGGCAAGCTCGCTCACCGCTCCCGATACGGCGTCGTCGGAGCCTCCATGTTGAGCCCGCATCCGGCCGAACTCCTCCAAAAACTTCAGTCCGAGCAGGGCGATGACGAGCAGGTACGACAGGGCTCCAATCCGAACGACCCAACGGCTGCGGCGCAGGCGGGTGCGTTGCTCCGCCCACCACTGACCGTGGGCGAGGAC
>CAYGTG010000512.1:0-3175 GCA_964352485.1 uncultured Nannocystaceae bacterium
GGCCTATCCCAGCGTGATCCGCTGGTCGCTGCGAAACCGGGTGATGGTCTACCTCGTCGGGCTCAGCTCCATGGGGTTTGTCGGCTGGGGTGCAGCCCAACTCGACACCGAGCTGATCCCCGCGATTCACCAAGGCGAGTTCACGGCCGAGCTGGCGCTTCCGGTCGGCACGCCGCTGGCGAGCACCAACGAGACCGTTCGCCCCTTGGAGGACCTCGTCGCAGCCTCGACCCCGCACCTGCGAACGCTGACGACCACCGTGGGCAGCGAGCAGGATCAGTCTGATGGGTCTCAGCGCGGCGAGCACACCGCCCGCATGCGCGTGACCCTGCAAGACGATCAGGCGGACGACCTCAAGGCGCGGTTGGGGCTCGGCGGCAACGTGCGCGCGCGGGCCGAGACGATCGAGGACGAGGCGCTCGCGGCCGTTCGCGAGGCGGTCTCCGGCATTCCAGACCTCGAGGTCAACATCTCTCGCCCGGTGCTGTTCTCGTTCAAGACGCCGGTCGAGGTTGAGATCCGAGGCTTCAATCTCGAAGACTTGGGCCTGGCAACGCGGGCCGTCGAGCAACGCCTGTCCCGGATCCCCGGGCTTCGAGACGTCAAAGGCTCCATCGCGCCGGGCAGCCCTGAGATTCACATTCGCTACAACCGGGATGAGCTTGCGCGTCGGGGGCTCGATATTCGTGCCGTGGCCGAGCGGGTTCGCGACCAAGTTCAGGGGGCCGAGGCGACCAAGTTCAACCGCATCGATCGCAAGATTCCGGTGCAGGTGCGGCTGTCGGGAATTCGCGAAGCGTCCCTCGAGGACCTGCGTGACCTCGTCGTCAACCCGGGCGGACTCCGGCCGGTCCCGCTGTCTGCCGTCGCCGAGCTTGAGATCGGACGCGGCCCCAACGAGATTCGCAGGATCGGTCAACAACGCGTCGGCATCGTCACAGCCAACGTGCAGGGCATCGGACTGGGGACAGCATCTGAATCGATCGCAGCCGCGCTGGACGACGTCGATCTCCCAAGCACTGTCACCCCTGTGGTCACCGGTCAGAGCGAGGAGTGGGACACGAGCTCTGCGTCGCTGCTGCTGGCGCTCGGACTGTCCGTGTTCTTGGTCTACGTGATCATGGCGTCTCAGTTCGAGAGCCTCGTGTATCCGTTCCTGATCCTGTTCACCATTCCGCTGGCGTTCGTCGGGGTCATCGCAGCCGCGCTGGTGCTGGACATGCCGCTGTCGGTCGTGGTGTTCCTGGGCGCCATCATGTTGGCCGGGATCGTCGTGAACAACGCGATCGTCTTGGTCGATTACGTCGGCAAGCTCAAGCAGCGTGGCTACCCCACCGAAGAGGCGCTGGAGATCGCGGGCAAGGTCCGCTTGCGTCCCATCATGATGACGACGCTGACGACGATCTTGGGGCTCATGCCGATGGCGCTGGGCTTGGGCGACGGCGCGGAGATTCGCACCCCCATGGCGGTCACCGTGATCTCAGGGCTCGCGTTCTCGACCGTCCTCACCCTCATCGTCATTCCGACGCTCTACGCCGGCGTTGATCGCATGCGGCGAGCGGGTCCCAAGCTCTCCACGGCACAGCGCCTCGACGCCGAGATCGCTTTGCTGCGTCCCGAGCAGCTCACCGCGGAGACCTACGAGACCGAAGACGCTCCGGAGCGCGCCGCGTTGGCACCCACGCAGGACGCCGAACGTGCCCAGGCTGACGGTGCTGAGCCGGCCGAATCCGCAACACCGGAGGAGGACTCGTGAAGGGCGCGCAAAGCCACGTTCTGGTGCGGCTGTCGCTTCGGCGCCCCGTCACCATGATGATGATGCTGCTGTCGATGCTGGTGCTCGGCGGCATCGCGCTGGCTCGCATCCCCCTGGAACTCATCCCTTCGGGATTCTCACCGCCGTTTCTTCGCATCGCGGCCGAGTATCCGGACGCCACCGCCAAGGACGTCGAAGAGCGAATCACGCGTCCGCTCGAGGACGCGGTGGCCACGACCCCGGGCATCGACCAGATCAGCGCGACCTCCACCTCGGGGAGCAGCTCGATCACGATCGTCTTCAAAAACGACGTGGACATGGACATCGCCTATCGGCAGGTCCGTGACCGCATCACGCGGGTCCGCTCCGACCTGCCCGACGAGGTCGACAAGGTCGAGATTCGAAAGGAGTCCGCCGAGGCGATTCCGGTGGCCTTCTACTCGGTCGCTTGGGATGCCGACCTCCCCGACCCTCAAGGGGTCATCGAGCAGGCGCTCATCCGACCGCTGCAGCGCATTGAGGGCGTTGGCTTGGTCAACGTGTGGGGCGAGGAGAAAAAGGAGGTCCGGATCGAGATCGATCGCGGGCTTGCCGAGTCTCACGGGCTCGACATGGTGAGCATCGCCCAGACCCTGGGCACATCGAACTTCACGATGGCCAGCGGCACCTTGGAAGAGGATGAGGGCCAGTACATGCTGCGATCCGTCGCGTCTTGGGAGGCCCCCGAGGACATCGCGGAACTCATCGTGGGCCCCGGTGGCGTGCGTCTGCGGGACATCGGCACGGTCGCGTTCGATTTTCCCAAACGCACCCGCTACGACCGGTACCGGGGCCGCCCTTCGCTGGTGCTTTTCGTGATCAAGGAGTCGACCGCCAACACGGTCGACGTCAGCGAGAAAATCAAGGAGGTCGTCCTCGAGGCGCAGAAGAACCCGTTGCTGCAAGGCGTCACCGTGCAGTCGATCTTTGTGCAGGGCGACACGATCCGCTACAGCCTCCAGCAGGTCGTCGACGCGGGCAAGCAGGGCGGCATCCTGGCGTTGTGCGTGCTGTTGTTCTTCCTCCGGCGCCTGCGGCTGACGGTGATCATCTCGCTGGCGATCCCGCTGTCGCTCTTCTTGGCGCTTCCGTTCATGTATTTCTCGGGGCAGACGATCAACCTCGTCTCCCTCATCGGCCTGATGATCTGCATCGGGCTGGTCGTGGACAACTCGGTCGTCGTCGCGGAGAACATCGGTCGGTACCGCAAGCGGGGGCTGGGCCCGTATGCGGCGGCACTTCAAGGCGCGAGCGAGGTTGGGCTGGCCATCACGCTGGCGACGATGACCACCATCGTTGTCTTCCTTCCGGCTGCGTTGCTGTCCAGCGGTCCGACCCAGTTCTTCATGGTCCGGATGGTCACGCCGGTCTGCGTGTCTC
>CAYGTG010000512.1:3185-6197 GCA_964352485.1 uncultured Nannocystaceae bacterium
TGTCTCTGGTTGCGAGTCTGTTCGTGGCGCTGGTGTTGATCCCGCTCAGCTCCGCCACCCTGTTGGCCGACGACGACGATGCCGGTGAACGTGCAACGGTCACAGGGTGGCGAGCACAGCTTCGGCGCATCGACGACGCCTGGAAACAGGGGATCGGTTGGGTGTACGAGCAGACCATGGGCAGGCTGGGCCGCAGCTACGTCAAGCTGCTCAAGCTCGTGCTGCGGCGACGCTTCGACGTGGTGGTGGTCTCCCTGCTCGCGATGGCCTCGATGGTCGTCCCCGCAATGCAGGTGCAGTGCAACTCGGGCAACGAGTTCGGGACCCGCAACATCACCGTAAACTACTCGATGCCCTCGGACACCACGCTGGAGGAGGCCAACGTGTTCTTCTCCGAGATCGAGGCGCGCATGGACGACATGCCGCCGGAGTCCAAGGTCGACGGGGCCTATGTTGGGTTCGACGAGCAGTCCGGCCGGGTCCAGATCTTCTTCCAGCCGCCCGAGCCGGGCGAGCCCGACTTCGAGACGGTGGCCAAAGAACTCGCCGACTCGCTTCCGACGCCTCCGGGGTGGCGCAAGCGGTCGCAGTTTGGAGACGCGGACGGGGGCCGGGATGATTCGTTCCCGGTCGTCATCTACGGTAACGACCACGAGCGGGTGCAAGATGCTCGGGAGCGGTTGGAGGAGCAGCTGCTCGAGATCGAGGGCGTCATTGGCCTCAAGCAATTCGGTGGGGATGACCGGCGGCGCAACGAGCTTGCCCTGTCGATCGACCGCACGATGTCCGAGCGTTTCGGGGTCAGCGGTCAGGTGGTCGCCAACACCGTGGCCTACGCGATTCGTGGCACCCCACTGCCGAGGTTTCACACCGAGGAGCGTGAGGTGGACGTCCGCTTGCGCTACCGCGAGCAGGACCGCCGCAACGTCGACCAGCTGTTGGGGTATCGGGTGCCCAGCGTGTCGGGCGCCACCGTGCCGATCTCGGTGTTGTCCGAAAAAGAGGTCCGCAAGGGCGAGTCGCGGCTGACCCGAAGCAACAAGCGTGTCGGCGCGCTCATCCGGCTCGAGCTCGACCCCGAGCAGCGCACGCCGGCCGCCAAGCGTGTCGTCACGTACCTCGAGGACTACGAGCTTCCCGAGGGGCTCAGCTTCGACGCCGACCGCGAGCAGAAGAGCGTCGACGACATGCAGCGCGACTTGGGCGGGGCGCTGCTGCTGGGCTCGATCTTCATCTTCTTGCTCATGGGCTTCTTGTTCGAGTCCGTGGTTCTGCCGTTGTCCGTTCTGCCGTCCATTCCGCTGTCCTTCGTGGGGGTGTGGTGGTTTCTGTTCATCACCGGCGAGCACATCGATGCGCTCGCAGGCATTGGCATCGTGCTGCTGCTCGGGGTCGTGGTGAACAACGCGATCGTGCTCATCGACTTTGTCAACCAAGCCCGGCGCGATGGGCTCAGCCGTGATGCGGCGATCGTCGCCGCCGGAGAGCTCCGTTTTCGTCCGATCATGATGACGGCGCTGACGACGATCGGGGGCATGCTGCCCTTGGCCTTCAGCGCGTACACGGGCGAGGGCATTCCCTACGGCCCGTTTGGAAAGGCGCTCGTCGGAGGCATGACCACCGCCACAGTGCTCACCCTCGTGGTGGTCCCGGTGACGTACACGTATCTCGACGACCTGAGCAGTGGCGCGCAGGCGTGGCTGCGCCGCCTGATGAATCTGGCGCGGTGATAGGCTCAGCGGCGACGGTGGATCGCCCTCGCAGCTCGTTGCCCTTGCTCGCAGGGCTGTACACCGTGCAGGGCGCGGTGTTCGGCTTCACTACGGGCGTGCTGGTCCCGGCCCTGGCCGCTCGTGGGGTCCCGCTGGACCAGCAGGCTGGAATTCTCGCATTGGCGAGTCTTCCGTGGGTGCTCAAGCTTCCGATCGCCGTGGCGCTCGACAAGCTCCGGCCGGGGGCCGCGAAGGCAGCGGGAGTCTCGATGTTGCTGCTGGCTCTGGTGTTCTTTGCTTTGGCGGGGCTGGGGCACGGCCTCCCTCGGTTCTCCGGGCTCGCAGTGGCGTGGCTGGGCATCAACCTTCTGTTGGCCGCACAAGATGTGTCCGCGGACGCGTTGGCGATCGATACGGTCTCTCCTGAGCATCGTGGTCGCGCGAACGCTGTGATGTGGGGAGGCCACCAGCTCGGGGGGACACTGCTCGGGACGGTGGGGCTCGGGTTGGTGCTCAGCGCCAGCGGCATGGGGACGACGCTGGCCTGCCTTGCTGGTTTCGTCCTGCTTGGCGGGGTTTGGGCCGTGCGTTCTGTGGTGCGGGCTCCGGTTCGGGCGGAGCGAGAGGGGCTTGGGGACCTGCTGCGATCTCCCTCCACGTGGATCATCGGCGGGTTTGCCAGCGTGTTTCTCATCGCTGACGTGTTCACCTCGGCGCTGGCGGGCGAGTTTCTCATTCACCGGCTTGATTGGCCTCTACCGCGGATCACCGGGGTGCTGCCTTGGGCCAACATGGTCGGTCAGATGCTGGGCTACGGCATCGCAGTCGCGACCGTCGACCGGCTCGGACACGGCCGTGCGGCGTCGTTGGGAAGCGCGCTGCTGGGGGGGCTGTGGCTGCTCTTCGCCGGCGCAGAGTCGGCGTGGGGGGGGCCCGGATTCGTCTACGGGTTCGTCGTGCTTCAGGCCGCGGCGACTGCCCTGATGTACGTCGGTCTGTACGCGTGGCTGATGGGCCGGGTCGACCCTCGATTCCGAGCCACCCACTACGCCGTGTTCATGTCGTTGCTCAACGCACCGCGGGCGTGGGTCCCGGGTCTGGCCGCGGGCGGACTCGCGGCGCTGGGTTGGCCGGGCGTCTTCGCCGTCGCTGGGGCCGCGCAGATCCTGCTCGCCGCCGCAGCGTGGGCGCTGGGTGGGCGAGGTGGATATCCCTCGCCGTGTCCTGACTCGGGTGCGAGCCCGGCCTAGTACCTCATGCCCAAAGTCCGTGCCGGGTTTCTGCGCGACCCCCTTCGGGG
>CAYGTG010000513.1:0-2449 GCA_964352485.1 uncultured Nannocystaceae bacterium
GTCTCGACCCTGCTGTCCGCGGTCAACGGGGTGCCGCTGGTCTTCGCGGACGACCTCGACATCGCCCCCGACGGCACGATCTGGTTCTCCGAGGCCTCCACACGCTGGTCCGTGTCCGACTCCACCCTCGATGCGATCGAGGGGGTGCCGACCGGCCGCCTGATCTCGTTTCATCCCGAGCACGGCGAACCCACGGTCCACCTGCGAGAGCTGCGATACGCCAACGGTGTGGCGGTCACAGCCGATGGCCAAGCGGTGCTCGTCGCCGAGACGTTCGGCTACCGCGTCACGCGACTGTGGATCGATGGGCCCAAGCGTGGCGAGGTCGATCGCTTTGCCGACAGGCTGCCCGGGATGCCCGACAACGTGCAGACCGATGGGCAGGGGCGGGTCTGGGTGGCGCTCATCAAGGAGCGCAGCGGGCTGTTGGACGCCCTGTATCCGCGACCGACGGTGCGCAAGGTGCTGTTTCGAATCCCGCACGCCTGGCTTCCGGTGCCGCCTCCCATCGTGTGGTTTGCAGCCTTCGGTTCGGACGGGACACCGCTGGGGTCGTACCGCGCCGATGATGGCTTTGGGGACGTCACCAGCGTGACGCCGCACGGCGCCGACCTGTGGCTGGGCAGCCTGTCGATGAACGCGCTCGGGCGCGCTGCGAGGCCCGCGCTGTGAGGGCGGTCTTCAGAAGCGCCAGCTGAGCTGCACAGACGCCTCGGTCCCCTTGCTCTGCTGGGCCGCGGCCCGCTTGTCCTTGGCTTGGCCGACCCCAAACGCGATGCCGAATCCGGTCAGGGTTCCCGCACCGACGCCGAGTACGACCAGACCCGTCACCAGCGAGTTGTGAACGTCTCGGCACTTCTCCCCGGTCTGCGGATCGGAGTTGCTCAGGTCGGGGCATCGACCGTCGATCGCCGCCGCGAACGCGCCGCCCGCCAGCGCCGCGGCGCCGAGGCTCATGCCGAGAATGCCGGCCCAGCGCGGCAGCTTCCGACCACTGTTCGAGGTGTCTGAGGTCTTGGGCGCATCGCTGGATGTGTCCGTGGGGGGCAGGGGGACCTTGAGCGACAACGAGGCTTTCGGAGCATCGTCGGTCAAGACGATCGACGTCTGCTCGAACGGCTCGGGCGGCGTGAGATTTTGCGGCTCGATCCGAACGACGTGGGGTCCCAGCGGAATCCCGGTCGAGAGAATGTCCATGCCGGTGCCCAGCACGCGCCCATCGAGGAACACCCGGCACGGTCCCCCGGCACACGAGACCTCGATGGAGCCCACCGGCTTCAGCTCAGGGGCGGAACGTCGCTCTTCGTACAGCGCGCTGAGGCTGGGTCCGAAGTCGGCGACGTTGGGCACGGTTCCGCCCGAGGCGCGAATGGCCTCGTCGAGCGCAGCGGTCGCGTCGTCGGGCTGATCGAGCACGATGAGGGCGCGTGCAAGGAAGAGCAGGCCCTCGATGCGCATCGACTGCAGTGCCGCATCGCGTCCGACGACGCCGGGCGCCGCCGCGGCTTGGTCGAGGACCCGGCGCAGCTCGGGCGCGTGCAGCTCGGGGTCCTCGTTGGTGGCATCGATGGCTGCCTGAAGCTCCGCGCGTAGCCGCGGACCGCTGGTTTCTCCGGGCGCCCTCGCCTCGGACCGCATGAGCGTGGAGACGGCGGCCTTGGGCGAGGGCGGCATTGGCCCGGCGATGGCTGGAGTCGCGAACGCAGGGGTCAAGGCGGCGGTCAGCGCCAACCGGGACAGTGCAGTGGTGAGGACGTTCATGTCGGTACCGCGGACGATCCTGAGTCCAGCGCAAGTTGACCGCAGGCGGCTCCGATGTCGTCCCCCCGCGGAGTACGAACGTGCACCTTCATGCCGCCGCGACGCAAGCGCTCAACGAACCGAGAGACACGTTGGGCGCTGGGGCGCTTGTAGGGCGCGCCAGCGTGGGGATTGAAGGGAATCGCGTTGACGTGGGCGTCGAAGCCCCGCAGCAGCGCGATCAGGCGTCCGGCGTCGTCGTCGGTGTCGTTGACCCCATCGAGCAACACGTACTCGAAGGTGATCCGGCGGCGTCGGTTGGCCGGCAGGGCGCGGACCGTCGCGAGCAGGGTGTCGATGTTCCACTTGGTGTTGATCGGCATCACCGCGTCGCGAACCGCATCGGTGGTCGCGTTCAGCGAGATCGCGAGGCCGACCTCCTCGGCCAGCCCCTCACGCCCAAAGCGCTCGATCGCGGGGACCAGGCCCGCGGTCGAGACGGTGATCCGCCGGCCCGCGATGCCAGCCCCTTGCGGGTGGGTCAGCAGCTCGATGGCGCGCCGGACCTGCACGAAGTTGTGCAGCGGCTCGCCCATGCCCATCAGCACGACGTTGGTGATGCGCTCCACCCACGGAGCCTCGGCGTCGGCGGCATCCTGTGCGAGGAGCGTCTGAGCACGGGAGCCCTGGTCGAGGCGATCCCACGCCG